>NZ_JBSFJV010000044.1:0-63609 GCF_053598235.1 Kitasatospora sp. NPDC001159 | reverse complement strand
GGTTTGTTGCTGGCGTGGTCTCTCTGGAATAGTTACCGCCGGTGGGCGTATCTCATTTTGAACTCTGGTCAGCGGCCCTCGGGGTGACGCGGGGGTGCGTACGGGATCAGTGGTGGCCGTGGCCGCTGGTGATCTCGTGGTGCTCCTCGGCGGTCGGCTTGGGGATCTGGCTGCCCTCGCCGTAGAAGCCGCGGGAGAGCTTGGCCCGGGTGCGGGTGAGGACGCCGGCCTTGCGGGCCACGCCGTTCTCGTCCGTCTGGGCCGGCAGCTCGACCGGCTGGATCTGCTCGTGCGCCGTGAGCCTGTGCAGGTCCTTCTGCGGCAGCTGGGCGTGGATCTCGACGAACTCACCGTGCGGCAGGCGCTTGATGACACCCGTCTCGCGGCCGTGCAGCACCTTCTCCTTGTCACGGCGCTGCAGGCCGAGGCACCAGCGCTTGGTGATGATGAAGGTGATGACCGGGACCACGAAGAAGCCGACGCGGACGAAGTAGGTGATCGAGTTGATCGACAGGTGCAGGTGGGTGGCGAACAGGTCGTTGCCACCACCGATCAGCAGCACCAGGTACAGGCTGATCCAGGCGGCACCCAGGGCGGTGCGGACCGGGGCGTTGCGCGGGCGGTCCAGGATGTGGTGCTCGCGCTTGTCGCCGGTGATCCAGCCCTCGATGAACGGGTAGACCGCGATCGCGACCAGGACCAGCGGGAAGATCACCATCACCGGGAGGAACACACCCAGGTTCAGGGTGTGGCCCCAGAGGTTGATCTCCCAGCCCGGCATGACGCGGACCAGACCCTCGGAGAAGCCCATGTACCAGTCGGGCTGGGCGTCGGTGGACACCTGGTCCGGACGGTACGGGCCGTAGGCCCAGATCGGGTTGATCGAGGCGATCGCCGACATGGCGGCGATGATGCCGAACACCAGGAAGAAGAAACCACCGGCCTTGGCCATGTAGACCGGCATCAGCGGCATGCCGACGACGTTCTTCTCGGTCTTGCCCGGGCCGCCCCACTGGGTGTGCTTGTGGTAGAAGACCAGGATCAGGTGCGCCACCAGCAGGCCGAGCATGATGCCCGGGATCAGCAGCACGTGGATGGTGAAGAACCGCGGCACGATGTCGTGGCCGGGGAACTCGCCCCCGAACAGGAACATCTGGAGGTAGCTGCCGACCAGCGGGGTGGCGAGGATCGCGCCTTCCATGAAGCGGATACCGGTACCCGACAGCAGGTCGTCCGGCAGCGAGTAGCCGAAGAAGCCGTCGAACATGCCCAGGACCAGCAGCAGGAAGCCGAAGACCCAGTTGATCTCGCGCGGCTTGCGGAACGCGCCGGTGAAGAACACGCGCATCATGTGCACGAGCATCGCGGCCACGAAGACCAGGGCGGCCCAGTGGTGGATCTGACGGATCAGCAGACCGCCGCGGACCTCGAAGCTGATGTCGAGGGTCGACGCGTACGCCTCGGACATCGAGATGCCCTTGAGCGGGACGTACGAGCCGTTGTAGATGACCTCGCCCATGGAGGGCTTGAAGAACAGCGTCAGGTAGACGCCGGTCAGGATGATGATGATGAACGAGTAGAGGCAGATCTCGCCCAGCATGAAGGACCAGTGGTCCGGGAAGATCTTCCGCAGGTTGGCCTTGGCGAGGGAGTAGATCCCCAGCCGGCCGTCCGTCCAGTCAGCCGCGGCCTCCCACTTGCTGGCGGGATTGGCACGCGTGCTGGAGGGCTTGGCGGCACCGGTCGTGGTGCTGCTCGCGCTACTCATCGAGCACGCTCCCAGTAGCTCGGGCCGACAGGCTTCTCGAAGTCGCCGGTGGCGACCAGGTTGCCCTTTTCGTCAGTGGTGATCTTCAGCTGCGGCAGCGGGTGACCGGCCGGGCCGAAGATGACGCGCGCGCCGTCCGCCAGGTCGAAGGTCGACTGGTGGCAGGGGCAGAGCGCGTGGTGGGTCTGCTGCTCGTAGAGGCTGATCGGGCAGCCGACGTGGGTGCAGATCTTGGAGTAGGCGAGGATGCCCTCGAAGCCCAGCTCCTTGGACTTGTCGTCCTTGATGTCCTCCGGCGCGATGCGCACCAGCATCAGGGCGTCCTTGGCGATCTGCTGCTGGAAGTCCTCGTCGTGGGTGGTCAGACCCTCCGGCATGGCGAAGGTCAGCGAGCCGACGGCGATGTCCTGGGGCTTCAGCGGCTGCATGGTGCTCATGTTGACGAGCGCCAGTGGCTTGGCCGGGGTCGCCTCCTTCCAGCCCGTCTCAGCCAGCTTCTTCTCGGGCAGCGGGCCGAGGTCGCGGAGCAGGACCACACCGGAGAGCGGGACCAGCGCCATCGAGCCGATGAGGGTGTTGCGGATCATCTTGCGGCGACCGAAGCCGGACTCGGCGGCACCGGTCTTGAACTGCTCGATGACGTCCGCGCGAACCTCGTCGGAGGCCTCGATCGGGTGACGCTCGGACGGCATCTCGACGTCCGACATCAGGGTGCGGGCCCAGTGGACCGCGCCCGCGCCGATCATGAACAGGGCGACGCCCAGGGTCAGACCGAGCGCGAAGTTCAGCGCGCTGACCTTCCCGAGCGGGAAGATGTAGACGATCTTGTCCGGGTCGATGGCCACGTACGAGGCGATGAAGCCGACGGTGGCGAGCATCGAGACCACGAACATCAGCGAGACCTGGCGCTCGGCGCGCTTGGCGGCCCGCTCGTCGATGTCGGTGCGACGGGGCTCGTGGGCCGGCAGGCCCGGGTCGGCGAAGGGGTTGCCGTGGTCGGCGACCTCGCCGGCGGAGCCGTGCGACTCCGGGAGCTTCTCTTCTGACATGTCGTGGCTCATGACTTCTTGGCCTTGGTGGTGTGGGCGGCGACCCAGATCGCGACCGCGACGAGCGTGCCGAGCCCGAAGATCCAGCCGAACAGACCCTCGGTCACCGGACCGAGGCTGCCCAGCGTGAGACCACCGGGGTTGGGCTCTTCGCTAGTGGTGTGGCGGACGAAGGCCACGATCTGCTTCTTCTGCTCCTCGGGCATGGTGGTGTCCGGGAACGACGGCATGTTCTGCGGGCCGGTCTGCATGGCCTCGTAGATGTGCTTGGCGTCCACGCCCTCCAGCGACGGGGCGTACTTGCCCTTGGTCAGGGCACCGCCCTGGCCGGCGAAGTTGTGGCACTGGGCGCAGTTGGTGCGGAACAGCTCGCCACCCTTGGAGATGTCCTCGGGGTCGGTCGAGGTGTACTGCTGCGGGTCCGGCGTGACCGGGCCGGGGCCGAGGGAGGCGACGTAGGCGGCGAGCTGGTCGATCTCGGCCTGCGAGTAGATGTTCTTCTTGCGCGGGACCTGCGCGCCGGGCTGCTGGGCCGGCATGCGGCCGGTGCCGACCTGGAAGTCGACAGCGGCGGAGCCCACGCCGACCAGGCTCGGACCGTCGCTGCTGCCCTGGCCGTTCAGGCCGTGGCAGGAGGAGCAGCCCACGGCGAAGAGCTTCTTGCCCTCATCGATCGCGAGCGACTGCGCGGCGACGTCGGCCTGCGCCTTGTCGGCGGGCGCGAACGCGGCGTACAGCCCCCCGGTTGCCGCCAGGGCGAGAAGTAGGACGACCAGCGCCGCCAATGGGTGGCGCCGTCGTGCGGAGAGCTTTTTCACGGAATAACCCCGGTGTCAGGATCTGGTCGACTGGTGGGTGCACCCGGCGGCCGGTCTGGCCGGCACGAGGCTGCCTGTTCCAAGGCTGCGCGCGCGGTCGGTCGGTGGGAGCGTCGGCACCGGCAGAAGCGGCCCGTCGCCGTGAGGGCGGGGGCCGCAGCCGGTGGCCAGCGACCTGATCAGCTGGTTACTTGATCAGGTAGATGGTCGCGAACAGGCCGATCCACACGACGTCGACGAAGTGCCAGTAGTACGACACGACGATCGCGGCGGTGGCCTGCTCGTGCGTGAAGCGCTTGGCTGCGTACGTCCGTCCCAGGACCAGCAGGAAGGCGATCAGACCACCCGTCACGTGCAGCCCGTGGAAGCCGGTGGTCAGGTAGAACACCGTGCCGTACGGGTCGGAGGACAGCGAGAGGCCGTCCTTCTTGACCAGCTCGGTGTACTCGTACACCTGGCCGCCGATGAAGATCGCGCCCATCATGAACGTGATGATGAACCACATGCGGAGCTTCTTCACGTCCCCGCGCTCGGCGGCGAACACGCCGAGCTGGCAGGTCAGCGAGGAGAGCACCAGGATGGTCGTGTTGACCGAGGAGAAGCCCACGTTCAGGGCGTGCGCCTTCTCGGTCCAGAACTCGGCTCCCTTGACGGAGCGGAGCGTGAAGTACATCGCGAAGAGGGCCGCGAAGAACATCAACTCGGAACTGAGCCAGACGATCGTTCCGACGCTGACCATGTTCGGTCGGTTGACCGATCCGTGCGCGTGCCCGGTTTCTACTGCTGTTGCTGTCGCCACGACGGACATTATGTCGGTCCCTTATTCCGTCTTCACGCCGGGGGGTGTCCCTCGGAGTGTCCGGTGCGTGCGGTATGCCCGCTTGGCGGCCGACGGGGTGTCCGGACGGGGACTGAGCAGCGGCGTGTCCCTTTTCTGACGGTTCCTCGGAGGGGTCTGCGACCCCGTTGCCCGGCGCGTCGCTGCACGGTCGGCGCAGCGTCCGGTTGTAGGGGACGGGGTGCCCCATCGGCCGTCCGGGTGGTCTAGGCGGGTCCGGGTGACGGGCCGTCCTCCGGGCGGGCGAGTCGTGGGCGCGGCGGCTTGAGGGGGAACGTGCGCGATGGGGGCTCGGGACCGGGCGAAACGGGAGTAGCATCCGGATCAGGTGAACGTGGTCCGGATCACACTTGAGGGAGCAGGGCCCATGGCGTACACGACCGACGAGATGCTCACCGTCCTCGTCTACAGCGACGACCGCAACACCCGCGAGCAGGTGCTGACGGCGCTCGGCCGTCGGCCCGCCGAGGATCTTCCGGAGCTGTCCTACCTGGAGTGCGCGACCACCCCCGCGGTGCTCAAAGCGCTGGAGAAGGGCGGCGTCGACCTCTGCGTCCTGGACGGCGAGGCGGTGCCGGCCGGCGGGCTCGGCCTCGGGCGCCAGCTCAAGGACGAGATCTACGGCTGCCCGCCGGTGCTGGTGCTGATCGGCCGGCCGCAGGACTCCTGGCTCGCCGCCTGGAGCCGGGCCGATGCCGCGATCTCCCGCCCGGTGGAGCCGGTCGCGTTGGCCGGGGCGGTGGCCACCCTGCTGCGGGCCCGACTGGCCAAGCGGACCCCGGCCACGCGTTGAGCGGTGTTGTCTCAGCACTAGAGAAGGCACCGCCGTAGGAACGCTACCGCTGGATAGGCTGGCTCCATCCGTACGGACGTCCCCGGTGTGGGGGAACCGACAACAGCTGGAGTCAGCCATGGTGAACGTGAACCCTGCGAACGGTGGTACCGACCCCGTGCAGGTGGTCCGCACCTGGCCGGACCTCCTGGCGGCGCTGTTGAAGGGGGAGGACCTCGACCGCTCGTCCACCGCGTGGGCGATGGACCGGATCATGAGCGGCGAGGCGTCCCCCGCCCAGGTGGCCGGGTTCATGGTGGCGCTGCGGGCCAAGGGCGAGTCGGTCGAGGAGATCTCCGGGCTGGTCGACGCGATGTACGACCATGCCGAGCCGCTGGACATCCCCGGCCCGGCGGTGGACATCGTCGGCACCGGCGGCGACCGGGCGAAGACCGTCAACATCTCCACCATGTCGGCGATCGTCGCGGCGGCCGCCGGGGCCAAGGTGGTCAAGCACGGCAACCGGTCGGCCTCCTCCACCAGCGGCTCCTCGGACGTGCTGGAGAAGCTCGGGGTGGCGCTCAACCTGTCGGCCCGGCGGGTGGCCGAAGTGGCCGAGGAGGTCGGGCTCACCTTCTGCTTCGCGGCGAAGTTCCACCCGTCGATGCGGCACGCCGCCACCGCGCGGCGCGACCTCGGGGTGCCCACCGCCTTCAACATCCTCGGCCCGCTGACCAACCCGGCCAAGGTCACCTCGCACGCGATCGGCTGCTTCGACACCCGGCTCGCCGGCCTGATCGCCGGGGTGCTCGCCCGGCGCGGGGCGACCGCGCTGGTGTTCCGTGGTGATGACGGGCTGGACGAGCTGACCATCACCACCACCTCACGGGTGTGGCTGGTGCGCGACGGGGTGGTCACCGAGACCACCTTCGACCCGCGGGACGTCGGCATCGAGCTGGTCGGCATCGAGGCGCTGCGCGGGGCGGACGCCGCGTACAACGCCGAGGTCGCGCGCCGGCTGCTGGCCGGGGAGCGCGGGCCGGTGCGGGATGCCGTGCTGCTGAACACCGCGGCGGCGCTGGTGGCGCTCGACCTGGGCGACGCGCCGCTGACCGAGCAGCTCGCGGCGGGCATGGCGCGGGCGGCGGAGGCGGTCGACTCGGGCGCGGCGCAGGATCTGCTCCGGCGCTGGGCGGACGCCACCAGCCGTAGCTGAGGCGGCAGTTGAGGGCCCGTGCCGGTTCGCCGGTGCGGGCCCTTGGCACAGGCCCCGAGCGCCCCGGAGGCGAGCGGTCGAGGACACTGTCCGGATGGTGGATTCCTGTTTGACCACTCGGCGGACCCGACCTAGAGTCTCGGCCAGGTCATGAGTGACAGCGTCAAGCCCCAGCTTGCTGTCCGGCAACCCTCCGTCCGTGGCGGGGTGCCCTGGGTGAGGACCGGGTCGCCCGGCAAGCCGTCCGTGCGACAAGCGCGGACGCCCGACGACTGGCACTCCCGGGGTCCCTACCCCCGAAGGAGTGCATCCTCATGTCTGCTTCCCACCCGTCGTCCGCCACCACCCTTCTTTCGGCGCGCTCCGCGCGGCCCCTCCCATGTGCCCCGCTCGCCGTCCTCGGCCGCGACGTCCAGGTCCCGCTGGCCAGCGGAGAGAAGGTCGGCTACGCGGCGCTCGACTACGCGGCCAGCTCGCCGGCGCTCCAGCGGGTGTGGGACGACGTCGCCGCCTACGCGCCCTACTACGGCAGCGTGCACCGCGGCGCCGGGTACCTCTCCCAGCTGTCCACCGACCTGTTCGAGCAGAGCCGCCGCACCGTCGCCGAGTTCCTCGACCTGCGCGGGGGCGACCAGGTGGTCTTCACCCGCGCCACCACCGACTCGCTCAACCTGCTGGCCTCCGCCGTTCCGGCCGGCACCCGGGTGTTCGCCTTCGAGACCGAGCACCACGCCTCGCTGCTGCCCTGGGCGCACGCCGGGCTGGAGGTCGACTACCTGCGGGCGCCGCGCTCGCGGGCTGAGGCGGTGGCCGCGCTGGACGCCGCACTCGCCGGGGCGCCCGAGGGGCCGAAGCTGCTGTGCGTCACCGGGGCCTCCAACGTGACCGGCGAGCTGTGGCCGGTCGCCGAACTGACCGCGACCGCGCACCGGCACGGCGCCCGGGTGGTGCTGGACGCCGCCCAGCTGGCCCCGCACCACCGGGTCTCGGTGCGCGAGCTGGACGTCGACTGGATCGCCTTCTCCGGTCACAAGCTGTACGCACCGTTCGGGGCCGGGGTGCTGGCCGGGCGGACGGACTGGCTGGACGCGGCCGACCCGTACCTGGCCGGCGGCGGGGCGACCCGGACGGTGGCGCGGGAGGTGGACGGCTCGGTGGCCGTCCAGTGGCACACCGGCCCGGCCCGGCACGAGGCCGGCTCGCCGAACGTCATCGGCGCCTACGCGATCGCCTCGGCCTGCCGGGCGCTGACCGAGGCCGGCTTCGACGCGCTGGAGGCCCGGGAGCGGCAGCTGGTCGAGCGGCTGACGGCGGGGCTGGCGGAGATCCCGCAGGTCAGGGTGCTCAGCCTGTTCGGCGCGACTGGTGACGTTCAAAGCGCCGCCCGGGTGGGCGTGCTGTCCTTCGTCGTCCAGGGCTGGAACAGCTCGCACTTCTCGGCCGCGCTGTCCGCCGAGTACGGCATCGGGGTTCGCGACGGACTGTTCTGCGCCCACCCGCTGGTACGCACCCTGCTCGGGGAGGAGTCTGGGGTGACACCCGGTCCAGTCCCCGTGTGCGGGGCGCCCGAGCCCTCGCTGCCGGGCGAGCGCAGCCTGAACGCGATCCGGGTGAGCTTCGGCGCCGGGACGCCGGACGAGCACATCGAGCGCTTCCTGACCGCCGTCCGCGAGCTGGTCACGGACGGCGCGGCCTGGAACTACCGCAACGAGGGCGGCCGTTGCGTCGCCACTGTGCAGATCGACAGGGGCCGTCGCGAGGGCTGAGTCCTACTCGTCCAGGCCGAGGGCGAAAGCCGCTTCCAAGTCGTGCTGCGAGTAGGTGCGGAAGGCGATCTGGGTCTCGGTGTGGGCCACGCCCGGGACCTTGTTGAGCCGGCCCGGGATGACCTCGGCCAGGTCGTCGTGGCGGCGAACCCGGACCATCGCCACCAGGTCGTAGCCGCCGGTCACCGAGTACACCTCGCTGACGCCCTCGATGGCAGCGATGGCCTCGGCGATCTCCGGGATGCGGTCGACACTGGTCTTGATCAGGACGATGGCGGTGATCACTGTTCGGGCTCCTTTGTGGGGTGCGGCCAGGGTATCGGGCCTCAGTCGGGGCGTCTCGGGGGGCGGCCGACGACGGTGCACGCGTAGAGGAAGCCGGCCGAGAAGCCGATCACGTGGACCAGGTAGGCCACCCCGGGCCCGGCCGAGTGCACGGACCACCACTGCAGGGCGAACCAGAGGCCGAGCACCAGCCAGGCCGGGAAGCGCAGCGGGAGGAAGAGGAGCAGCGGGACCAGGGTGGTCACCCGGGCGCGGGGGTGGAGGCGCAGGTAGGCGCCGAGCACGCCGGAGATCGCGCCCGAGGCGCCGATCAGGACCCGGGTGGAGCCCGCCGAGTGCGCCTCGGCGAGCGCGAAGCCGTACGAGGCCAGGCTGCCGGCCGCCAGGTAGAAGAGGAGGAACCTGGCCCGGCCGAGTCGACGTTCGACGGTGGGGCCGAATACATAGAGGAAGAGCAGGTTGCCCAGCAGGTGCAGCCAGCCGGCGTGCAGGAAGAGCCCGGTGAGGGCGGACACCGCCGGGTGCTTGCCGGGGGTGGGGGCGACCGGGCAGCCGGGGACCGGGTCGGGGGCCTCGGCCAGCTGTTCGGCGGTCAGCGGGTGTCCGGCCAGCAGTTCGGCCGGGACGGCGCCCCAGCGCTGCTCGTACCGCTGTTCGGCACAGACCCGCGCCTGACCCCTGCTGTACAGCGGGTTGAGCCCGGCTGCCGGGCCGAGCAGGAAGACCAGGGTGTTGACCGCGATCAGGGCGTAGGTGACCGCCGGGGCGGTCACCGCCGGGCGGCCGTCCCGCGCGTCGGTGTGGTCGGGGGCCGCGAGTGCCATGGGGCCAAGCATCCCTCCGGATGCTGCAGGTGACACGGCGGTTTACGGCAGGTGGACTACCCCTCGTGTTCCGGTAACCGGTGGTCGTGGTGGTTGCCCCAGGCAATAGGCTGGGGGCGGGCATTCCCGCCTCCCGCCGCCGACGCCGGGGCTCCGGGGGGAGCGCCTAGCCCACCCAGGGACCAGCCGAGAGGATCCCCGATGACTGTCCCCGCTCTGACCGCCGAGACGCGCTGGCGCTGCACGCTGTGCGGCAACCTCACCCGCTTCGACGTGACCCGCACCGCGCGGGTGACCGAGTTCCTGCACTTCGACCTGGCCGGCGAGTCCAAGGTCGAGGAGACCGAGGTGCTCAGCGAGACGATCGAGTCGGTGCGCTGCCGCTGGTGCAACGCGGTGGACCAGGTCGAGCTGGTGGCCCGTCCGGGCGCCGAGGGCGCGGAGGCCCACGCCGAGCAGGGCTGATCCCCGCCGGTGCGGTGGGCGGTGCGCGACGCGCCCGTCCGCCGCACGGGACAATACAGACAAGACGCACGGAGCGTGACGACAGGGGCGGCCGCGGCCGCACCCGCTGGACCAGGATCGGAGCCGAGGACGTGGTGGACGCAGCGAAGGAGCCCGCCGAAGCGCAGGGGCTTCAGCCCGCTGCGCCGATATCGGAGCCGGCCGCCGAGGCGGCCCCGTCCGGGGCCCCCCTCCCGGAGGGGGCTGACCCGGAGACCGCCGGTTCCGGTGAGTCCGGAGCCCCGGACGCCGCTGCGGAGCGTGTGGTCGAGAAGCTCGACCGGCCGCTGCCCGAGGGGGTGCGCCGGCGCGTGGTCGGGCTGGCCTCGGACGCGCTGGGCGGACTGCCGTCGGCGGAGCTGCCGCAGAGCCTGCGTCAGTACGTCAAGTTCACTCCCGCGCGCCGGGCCAAGTACGCGGCCACGGCGCTGGCGGCGGCGCTGGAGTCCGAGCCGGCCTTCCGGGGGCGCATAGCGGAGCGGCTGCGACTGGGCCAGCCGGACCTGGTGAAGGCGCTGGAGTCGGGCACCGTTCCCAGCGCCGCTGATCCGATGGACGTCGCGGCCGCCGCCTACCTGGTGCGCTCGGTCGGCTGGAGCCGACTGGTCACCGAGGCCGGCGAGGAGGCCGAGCGGGCCGGCGCCGAGGACGCGGCCGCGGAGGCCGGCCGACTGGTGGAGAAGCTGCAGGCCGAGCTGGCCGAGGTGCGGGCGGCCGCGCGGGCCGACCTGGACCGGCAGCGCGCGGAGTTCGAGGGCGTCCGGCGGGAGGCCGAGTCGCTGCGCAAGAAGGTGCGCTCGCTGGAGAGCGACACCCGGCGGGCGCAGGCCGAGACCCGGCGGGTGGCCGGGGAGTTGGAGGCCGCGAAGGCGCAGGCGGCGAGCGAGCGCGGCGCGGCCGAGAGCGAGGCGCGCCGGCTGCGGCACCGGGTCTCCGAGCTGGAGAACGTCGTGGAGCAGGGCCGCCGTTCGGCCCGCGAGGGGCGCAGCGTCGAGGACATGCGGCTGCGGCTGCTGCTGGACACCGTGCTGCAGTCGGCGCAGGGGCTGCAGCGGGAGCTGGCGCTGCCGGTCTCCCAGATCCGCCCGGCGGACCTGGTCGAGGCGGTGGTGCCGGGGGCGGCCTCACCGCACGACGTGGCCCGGCGCGGCCTGGCGGAGGACGACCCGGCGCTGCTGGACCAGCTGCTGGCGATCCCGCAGGTGCACCTGGTGGTGGACGGCTACAACGTGACCAAGACCGGCTATCCGACGCTGCCGCTGGAGCAGCAGCGGATCCGGCTGCTGGGCGGGCTGGCGATGCTGGCCCAGCGCACCCAGGCGGAGGTCACCTGTGTGTTCGACGGGCAGGACCTGGACGTTCCGGTGATCATGGCGCCGCCGCGCGGGGTTCGGGTACGGTTCAGCCGGACCGGTGAGACCGCGGACGAGCTGATCCGTCGTCTGGTGCGTGCCGAGCCGCAAGGCCGTCCGGTGGTGGTGGTGTCCACCGACCGGGAGGTGGCGGAGGGCGTGCGCAAGGCGGGCGCGCGCCCGGTTGCCTCGGTGCTGCTGCTGAACCGGCTGGCCCGGCCCTGACCTCGGTCCGGGCGGGGTGACACCTGGTCATTGCCCGTTTTGCGAGGGTGTGCGGATCCCGTGAAGTCAGCGTGGGAACCGGACTTCACGCCTTCGGGGGAGTGGCAAAACGGATAGATCTTCACTAGGGTCTGGCGTCAAACCTATTTTCCGGAATCTCACCCGATCTGGTGAGTCCGTTGGAAGAAGGAGCCGGTCCCTTGGCCTCCCACCGCCGTCCCAAGCAGCCGAGCCGCGCGCGGGTCTCCGTGCTCACCGCTGCCGCTGCGACCGCGGTCGCCCTTTCCGCCCAGGTGGCCGCGCACGCCGCGCCGCAGCCGAACAAGGCTGACGTCAAGGCGCAGATCGACCAGCTCCAGGAGGAGCAGGAGCAGGCGGCGGAGAAGTACAACGGCGCCAAGGAACGGGCCGACCAGCTCCGCAAGCAGGCCGACCAGCTGCAGGACCAGGTGGCCCGCAGTCAGGAGCAGATGACCCAGCTGCAGACCGGCCTGGCCGAGGTGGCGGGCGAGCAGTACCGCACCGGTGGCATCGACCCGTCCGTCCAGCTGATGCTCTCCTCCGACCCGTCCGGCTACCTGCAGAAGGCCTCCAGCGTCCAGCAGGCCAGCGCCAGCCAGACCGAGGCGCTCAAGGGCCTGCTCGACCAGCAGCGCCGACTGGACCAGGAGAAGGCCGAGGCCGCCGCGGTGCTGGCCTCGCTGGACTCCACCACCAAGGACCTGAACCAGGCCAAGGCCGACGTCAACCAGAAGCTGCAGGCCGCCCAGGACCTGCTGAACTCGCTCAGTGCCGCCGACCGTGCCGCACTGAAGGCCCAGCAGCAGCAGGACGACCGCGCCTCGCGCGGCAGCGCCCGGGTCGACCTCAGCAGCCTGCCGCCGGCCAGCGGCTACGCGGCCGTGGCCGTGGCCAAGGCGATGAGCAAGCAGGGCTCGCCGTACGTCTGGGGCGCCACCGGGCCGAGCACCTTCGACTGCTCGGGCCTGATGCTCTGGTCGTACGCCCAGGCCGGGGTCTCGCTGCCGCGCACCTCGCAGGAGCAGGGCAACGTCGGCACCGCGGTGCCCTCGCTGGACCAGGCTCAGCCCGGCGACCTGGTCATCTACGGCAGCGACCGGCACCACGTCGGGATGTACATCGGCAACGGCATGGTGGTCCACGCGCCGCACACCGGGGACGTGGTGAAGGTGATGAAGGCCGACGCGATGCCGATCAACACGATCCGCCGGGTCTGACGACCCGACACGCCCGAAGGGCCGGCTTCCGGCCCTGTGATCCGCGCCACCCTCCGACCGGGGGTGGCGCTTCGGGTTTACGGGTTCAGCGTCCGGCTGGTGAGAACAGATCAGCTTTGTGTGCAGCAGCGATCACCATCGGTCATTTTCACAAAAGAACATGGGCAATCTTCCGACTTTTTTCTGACAAGGATTTGAACGGATCACGGTTCAGTTACTAGGGTCGTGCCCCGAACCACCGCACTGTCGATCACCCAGCCTGGGTGGCGGCGGTGGTTTCCGTCGAGTTCGCGAAACAGCGGGGCAGGTCGAAGCGACTGTCCGGCAGGGGAGCCCAGTGGTCGGGGGCGCTGCGGAGCGGAGCCGGGGAACCACGTTCCTCCGGGGTGAATCGGCGCCAGGCCGGCCGGTGGAACGGCCGTGAGGCGTCGTAGGGCATGCTTCCGGCCCGAACCCGTCAGCTCACCCGGTAGGCGGACTAGGAAGAAGGAGTCCGCCTTCGTGGCGTCCCATCGTCGTCCCAAGCCCGCCAGCCGCGCCCGTGTCTCGATCCTGACGGGTGTCGCCGCGGCAGCCGTCGCCCTCTCCGCGCAGTCCGGCGCGCACGCCGACCCGCAGCCGACCAAGGAGCAGGTCAAGGAGCAGGTCGACCAGCTCAACGAGCAGGCCGAGCAGGCGACCGAGAAGTACAACGCCGCCCAGGAGAAGCAGCAGGCGCTGGAGAAGCAGGTCTCCGGCCTGCAGGACCAGGTGGCCCGGCAGCAGTCCCAGGTGACCGACCTGCAGGGCGGGCTCGCCGAGATCGCCGGGGAGCAGTACCGCAACGGCGGCATATCCCCGACCGTCCAGCTGATGCTCTCGTCCAAGCCGGACAACTTCCTCAACCAGGCCGGTGCGCTGAACCAGGCCGGTGACACTCAGAAGAACCAGCTGAAGGAGCTCCAGGAGCAGCAGCGCAAGCTCGACCAGGACCGCACCGAGGCCCAGGGCAAGCTCGCCGAACTGGAGTCCACCACCCAGCAGCTGAAGGCCTCCAAGGAGGAGGTCCAGAACAAGCTGAAGGCCGCCCAGGACCTGCTCAACACCCTGACCGAGCAGGAGCGCCAGGCGATCCGCCAGGCCGAGGAGAAGGCCGCCGCCGACGCCAAGGCCCAGGCCGACGCCGCCGCGAAGGCCGCCCAGCAGCAGGCCGCCTCGGACCGCGCCTCGCGCGACAGCGGCCGCACCGACATCAGCTCGGGCTCCTCGTCCTCGCCGGTCGTCAAGCCGGCCGCGCCCGGCAGCTCGCACGGTGCCGCCGCGCTGGCCGCCGCCGCCAGCAAGGTCGGCAGCCCGTACGTCTGGGGCGCCACCGGCCCGAGCTCCTTCGACTGCTCCGGCCTGATGGTCTGGGCGTTCAACCAGGTCGGCGTGTCGCTGCCGCGCACCTCGCAGGAGCAGGCCGGCGCCGGCACCCGGATCGGCTCGGACATCTCCCAGGCCCAGCCCGGCGACCTGCTGATCTTCTACAGCGACGCCCACCACGTCGGCATCTACGCGGGCAACGGCCAGGTGCTGCACGCGCCCAAGCCGGGTGCCTCGGTCCGCTACGAGGCGGTCTCCAACATGCCGCTGGCCTCCATCGTGCGGGTCTGATCCCCGCCCGGGCCGTTCCGGGCCCGGTCCTCCATCACGGAGGGCCGGGCCTGCGGCTTTTCCGGCGGCTCGGGCGAATGTCCGATTTGGGGTCAAATATTCGAGTAGGCGGGGGTTTGGACTCACTTGCCCGGACTCGCTAACGTCTGCCACCGGACTCCCGCTCGACGGCCGCCCGCTGGGGCGCGGCCGCGGGCCGCGCCGCAGGATTGGAGCCGCTGCCGCCATGCCCGTGCACCGCCGTTCCCAACTGCTCGCCCGTGCGCTGGTACTGACCGCGGCCGCCACCACGGCCCTGGGCGTGGCGACCTGCGGCAGCGCCCAAGCCGCTCCGGGTGGGCCGGACACCCCCGACCGCAGGGGCGTCAAGGCGCAGGTCGAGCGGCTGTACGACGAGGCCGAGCAGGCGTCCGAGAAGTACAACGCCGCACAGGAGGCGCAGAAGCGGCTCCAGGGCGAGACCGCCACCCTGCAGGGCGAGGTGGCCGCCGCCCAGGACCAGCTCAACCAGTTGCGCGGGGACCTCGCGACCGTGGCGGGGGCCGAGTACCGCGGCGGCGGGATGACCCAGACCGCCCAGCTGATGCTCTCCAGCGACCCCGAGTCCTACCTGGCCCGCGCCCGCACCCTCGGCCAGGCCGCCGAGCGACAGCAGGAGACCCTGCGTGAGCTGGTCGGCCGTCAGCGCCGACTCGACCAGCGCCGCGCCGAGACCGCGGGCAAGCTCGCCGAGCTGGACCAGGCCCGGCGCTCGCTGGCCGAGAACAAGCAGCAGGTCCAGCAGCGGCTGGACACGGCGCAGAAGCTGCTCAACAGCCTGGACGCGGCCGAGCGGGCCCGGATGGTCGTCCAGGACGCCAAGGACGCCGAGCAGCGCGCCACCCGCGGCACCGACCGGCTGGACCTCGGCACCACCCCGCCCGCCTCCGAGCGCGGGGCGGCCGCGCTGGCCGCCGCGGTCCGGATGATCGGCTCGCCGTACGTCTACGGAGCCACCGGGCCCCGCGCCTTCGACTGCTCCGGTCTGATGTACTACAGCTGGCGGCAGGCCGGAGTGACCCTGCCGCGCACCTCGCAGGCCCAGGCGTACGCCGGGCAGCGGGTCAGCCTCTCCGAAGCGCGGCCGGGAGACCTGGTGATCTTCTACCGGGACATGCACCACGTCGGGATGTACGCCGGCGGCGGGGTGATGGTGCACGCCCCCTACCCGGGCGCCAAGGTGCGGTACGAGAGCGTCAGCGCGATGCCGGTGTCGGGGGTGGTCCGGCTCTGAGCGCGACGCCCTCCGGTCCGGCCGAGCCCCGCTCGGTAGACCCGGCCCGCTGCGTGCTGTCCCGGCGCGGCGCGCTGCTGTTGGCGGTCGGCGGGCTGGCCCAGCTGTCGCTGCCCCCGGCCGCCCCGGCGGCACCCGCCAGGCGGGCGGCGGACCAGCGCGCCGAAGTGGCGGAGCTGCTGGTGGCGCGGGCGCGCTCACTGCCCGCGTGGTCCGGGCTCACGGGGGCCGGGGCGCTCTACCGCAACCTGGTGCTGTCGCCCGATCAGGGGTCTTCGGCGGCCGACGGGCCGGACCGGCTGACCGCCTCCGCCGAGCTGGCGGTGCGGATCGCCGGGTACGACGAGTACCCGGTGGTGTACCCGCGCCGGATCGCGCTGGTCCGGGACGCGGGCGGCTGGCGGGTCGAGCGGGAGGAGGCCGCGAGCGGGCCCCCGGCGCTGTGGGACCTCGGCCCCGCCCGTACCGCTCCCGGAGAGCACTGCCTGGTGCTCGGCCTGGCCGAAGGGCCCGACCCGGCCGGGCTGGTGGCGGTCGGGGACAAGGCGGTGCCGGCCGTCAGTGCGGTCTGGGGCGGTGGCTGGCCCGGTCGGCTGCTGCTCGAACTGCCCGCCGACGAGACCCAGTTCGCCCGGCTGCTGGAGGCCGACCCGGCAGGCTGGACGGGCATGGCGGCGGTCACCGTGGCCGCCCCCGGCGCGCCCTGGCACACCCCGGCGGACCGGGTGGTGGTCAACCCCGAGGCGTTCGGGCGGCTCAGCGACTTCGGCCGGCAGGTGGTGGTCACCCACGAGGCCACCCACGCCGCGACCAGGGCCGACACCCGGGCCTGGACCCCGCTGTGGCTCTCCGAGGGCGTCGCCGACTGGACGGCCTACCGGGACTCCGGCCGCCGCGCCCAGCAGATCGCCCCCGAGCTGGCCCGGGACGTCGCGGCCGGGAAGCTGCCCACCGCGCTGCCCGCCGACCGGGACTTCACCGCCGGCGCCACCGGCATCGCCCAGGCCTACGAACAGTCCTGGCTCGCCTGCGACCTGATCGCCCGCCGCTGGGGGCCCGACCGGCTGGTCGCCTTCTACCGGGCGGTCGGCGCGGGCGACGGGCAGAGCGAGGACCGGGACCACCGGATCGACCGGCTGCTGCGTGGTGAGCTGGGCGTCGGGGCGGCCGAGTTCACCACGCTCTGGCTGACCGAGGTGTCGACGCTGAAGGGCTAGGGCCTGTCCGAGAGACGGGCCCTAGCGTCCGAGAGGCGGGCCCTCAGCGCCCGGCCGGGCCCGAGGGTCAACGGCCAGCCGGGTGGTCGATGCCGTCCAGCAGGTCCTGTTCGTACGCGATGCCGGGGCGGACCGGGTAGGAGGAGGCGGACGGCAGCGCCGGGGTCTCGCCCAGCACCACGGTGGGCGGCAGGGCCGCCGAGGCACGGGTGGAGCGCCAGAGCCGGATGCCGGAGAGCACGGCGGCGGTCAGCAGCAGCAGGTTGCGCAGGGTCAGCACCGTGATCGCCAAGGGGTCGCTGGCGAGGATCTGGGTGAACATGGTCGGGAACTCGACCAGGGTCAGCGGACAGGCGATCAGGATCAGCAGGGCCACCGGCCGCTGGCTGGTGCCGCGTACGGTCAGGCAGACCGCGGCGACGCCGATCAGCCAGACCAAGTACTGCGGGCTGATCACCCGGCTGGTCACCACGAAGATCAGCAGCGCGCACAGCGCGGCGTCGTACATGGTGGCCGCGTTGCGGCGGCGGGCGGTGAAGCGCCACAGCAGCAGCCAGAGGAAGCCCAGCACGGTGCCGGCCATCATCACCTTGCTGATCACGCTGACCCACGGCCCGAGCATCTCGGGGGAGCCGTAGTTCATGGTGACCCTGCCGTCCCAGGCCCCGGCGATCCGGGCGAAGTGCAGCGGCAGTGCGCCGACGGACTCGACCTCGATGCCGCGGTCCGCCTGGAAGGTCAGGAAGTCGAAGGCGCCGTTCATCCCGGCGGCGAGCAGGAAGCCCACCGAGACGGCGGTGGCGGCGGCCAGCGTCCAGGAGCGGCGGGTGCGGCGGCCGGAGGGGGTGCCGATCAGGCCGATCAGCGGCCAGATCTTGACGATGCCGCCCAGGCCCAGCAGCAGCCCGCCGACGGCCGGGCGGCGGACCAGCGCCAGCAGCCCGGCCAGGGCGAGCGCGGTGACCAGGATGTCGAAGCGGTTGTAGATCATCGGGCCGAGCAGCGGCACGCCGGCCACCCACATCCAGGCGCCGGTCAGCGCCCGGCCCTTGCGCAGGCCGGTGCGGACCAGCAGCGCGGCCGCGGCGGCGTCGGCGATCCCGCAGATCACCCAGAAGGAGACCAGGTACGACCAGGGCAGCAGGCCCGGCAGCAGGATGATCAGGGCGGCGCCCGGCGGGTACTGCCAGGTCACGTCGTCGAAGGGGAAGGTGCCGGTCTGCAGCACCCCGTACCAGGCGTGGTAGATCATCCACACGTCGGCGGTGACGTCGCCGCCGGGCGCCTTCAGCACGCCGGTCATCAGCAGCACCAGCAGGGTACGGGTGGCCACCCAGGTCGCCCCGAGGGCGGCGAGCGCCCCGATCGGGCGGCCGAGGCGGCCGCGCGGAGAACCGGGCTCGGTGGCCGGGGCCAATTCCACTGCGCTCCCTCGTTCGTCTCGGACGTCCTCACCGGAGGCGTCGTACTGACGGACGCCCGGGCCGCCGCGTCGCGGCCTAGGTACTAGGACTGACCCGGGGGTCAAACGGTTGCCGTGCGCGGTTCCGTTCCCGGCGGGTCATGGTGTTGACCTATCGTACGGATCACCCAGCGGTACACCGAGCACCCCCCGACCGAGCGAGCCGTGGCCTGATGCACAGAACCTTGATCGTCACCAATGACTTCCCACCCCGCCCGGGCGGCATCCAGGCCTTTGTGCACAACATGGCTGTCCGTCAGCCCGCCGGGAGCGTCGTGGTGTACGCCTCGACCTGGCGGGACGGCAGCGAGGTGCGGCGCTTCGACGCCGAGCAGCCGTTCCCGGTGATCCGGGACCGAACGAAGGTGATGGTTCCCACACCCCGGGTCACCCGGCGGGCCGCCGAGATCCTGCGCGCGGAGAAGTGCGACTCGGTCTGGTTCGGCGCCGCGGCCCCGCTCGGCCTGATGGCGCCCACGCTGCGCCGGGCCGGGGCCGGGCTGCTGCTGGGCATGACCCACGGGCACGAGGCCGCCTGGGCCCAGCTGCCGGTCTCCAGGCAGCTGCTGCGGCGGATCGGCGCGGGCACCGACGTGCTCACCTACCTCGGCGAGTACACCCGCTCGCGGATCGCCGCCGCGGTCGGGCCGCAGGCCGCCGCCCGGATGGTGCAGCTGCCGCCGGGCGTGGACGAGACGACGTTCAACCCCGGGTCCGGGGGTGCGGAGGTGCGCCGCCGGCTCGGGCTGGCGGACCGGCCGGTGGTGGTCTGCGTCTCCCGGCTGGTGCCGCGCAAGGGCCAGGACACCCTGATCGAGGCGATGCCGCAGATCCTGGCGGACGTGCCGGACGCGATGCTGCTGATCGTCGGCGGCGGCCCGTACCGGGCGGACCTGGAGAAGCTGGCGGAAGCCAAGGGCGTACGAACCTCGGTGCGCTTCACCGGCTCGGTGCCGTGGGAGGAACTGCCCGCCCACTACGGGGCCGGGGACGTCTTCGCGATGCCCTGCCGGACCAGGCGCGGCGGGCTGGACGTGGAGGGCCTGGGGATCGTCTACCTGGAGGCCTCGGCGACCGGCCTGCCGGTGGTCGCGGGGGACTCCGGCGGCGCGCCGGACGCGGTGCTGGAGGGCGAGACCGGGTACGTGGTGCCGGGCGGCTCGGCCGCGGCGGCCGCGGAGCGTATCGTCCGGCTGCTGCGGGACGAGGAGCTGCGGCGGCGGATGGGCGAGGCCGGGCGGCGCTGGGTGGAGCGCTCCTGGCGCTGGGACCTGCTGGCCGGGCGGCTGACCTCGCTGCTGGCGGGCTAGGACGGGCCGACACGGCGAAGGCACCGCCTCCTTCTCGGGGGAGGCGGTGCCTTCGCCGTGTCACCGCTGCTTCTTGCCACGCCTGCTTCTTGCCGTGCTCACTTCTTGTAGAGGGCCTCGACCTCGGCGGCGAAGTCCTTCAGCACCACGTTGCGCTTGAGCTTGAGCGAGGGCGTCAGGTGGCCGCTCTCCTCGGAGAACTCGGTGTCCAGCAGGCGGAACTTCTTGACCGCCTCGGCGTGCGAGACGGCCGCGTTGCCGTCGTCCACCGCGGACTGCAGGGCGGCCAGCAGGTCCGGGTCGTCGGCGAGTTCGGCGACGGTGGCGGTGGCGGGTTTGCCGTTGAGCTCCTTCCACTTGGGGAAGAAGTCCGGGTCGACGGTGATCAGACAGGCGATGAACGGCTTGCGGTCGCCGACCACCATGACCTCGCCGACCAGGGCGTGGGCCCGGATCCGGTCCTCGATCACGGCCGGGGCGACGTTCTTGCCGCCCGCGGTGACGATGATCTCCTTCTTGCGGCCGGTGATGGTCAGGTAGCCCTCGGAGTCCAGCGAGCCGAGGTCGCCGGTGGCGATCCAGCCGTCCTTGAGGGTGTCGGCGGTGGCCTGCGGGTTGTTCCAGTAGCCGGTGAAGACGTGCGGGCCCTTGAAGAAGACCTCGCCGTCCTCGCCGATCCGGACCGAGGCACCGGGAACCGGCTGGCCGACCGTACCGATCTTCGGCTTGTCCCACGGGTTGAAGGCGGTGGCCGCGCAGGTCTCGGTCAGGCCGTAGCCCTCCAGGACGGTGAAGCCGATACCCCGGTAGAAGTGGCCCAGCCGCTCGCCGAGCGGGGCGCCGCCGGAGATGGCGTGGGTGGCCCGGCCGCCCAGGGCGGCGCGCAGCTTGCTGTAGACCAGCTTGTCGAAGACCGCGTGCTTGATCCGCAGGCCCAGGCCCGCGCCGCCGGCGTCCAGCGCCCGGCTGTAGGCGATCGCCGTCTCGGCGGCCCTGTCGAAGATCTTGCCCTTGCCGTCGGCCTGGGCCTTGGCGCGGGCGGTGTTGTAGACCTTCTCGAACACCCTGGGCACGCCCAGGATCAGGCTCGGCTTGAAGGCTGCCAGTTCGGCGGTGACGTCCTTGATGTCGGAGACGTGGCCCAGCTTGATCGGGGCCATCGCCGGGGCGATCTCAGCGATCCGGCCGAGCACGTGGGCCAGCGGCAGGAACAGCAGGACGGAGCTCTCGCCGGTGCGGAACAGCGGGGTCAGCCGCTCGACGATGTTGCCGCACTCGGCGAGGAAGTTGCCGTGCGTCAGCTGACAGCCCTTCGGGCGGCCGGTGGTGCCCGAGGTGTAGACGATGGTGGCGACCGAGTCGGGGCCGGCGATCGAGCGGCGCTCCTGGACCGTCGCGTCCGGGACGTCCTTGCCGGCCTCGGCCAGGGCGGCGATCGCGCCGCGCTCGATCTGCCAGAGGTGCTTCAGCTCCGGCAGCCGGTCGCGGACCTCCTCGACCACCTTGCGGTGCTGGTCGGTCTCGGCGAGGACGCCGACCGCGCCCGAGTCGCCGAGGATCCACTCGACCTGCTCGGCGGAGGAGGTCTCGTACACCGGCACGGTGATCGCGCCGGCCGTCCAGATCGCGAAGTCCAGCAGCGTCCACTCGTACCGGGTGCGGGACATGATGCCCACCCGGTCGCCCGGCTGGATGCCCGAGGCGATCAGGCCCTTCGCGGCGGCGTGCACCTCGGCGAGGAACTGGACCGCGGTCAACTCCTGCCAGTGGCCGTCGACCTTCCGGCTGAGCACCGCGACATCCGGGTGCTCCTCGGCGTTCCGGTGCACAGGGTCGGAGAGGTTACCGCCGCTCGGTACCTGGTAGAGGGCCGGAAGGCTGAAGTCGAGCAAGACTGCTCCTCGTTCGCGACGCTGCGGGACGGCAGGACGTTACTGCCCGGTAGGCAGCTTCGACCAGGGGGGTCGGCCCCGGTGTTCGAAGTGTCACACCCGGCCGGTCGGACCAGGTGGTGACCGGGTCGTTCGACTGGCACCCTACGGCAGCGCCCCGGTGACCGACCGGTAGCATGCCCCGCCGCCCGGCCCGTACGGTCCGTGGCCGGTGCCCGTGCGGCCGAGTCGATCGCCGGTCGCGATAGCCTGCTCCGGGCGGATCGGGTCGAGCGCGCCTCGACCGGACCGGCAGGCAGAGGGACGAGGCGGAGGGCCATTCCATGGCGGAGCACACCAGGTCGAGCATCACCATCGACGCGACCCCGGCCACGGTCATGGCCGTGATCGCCGACTTCGCCGCCTACCCGGCCTGGACCGGCGAGGTGAAGGAGGTCGAGGTCCTGGAGACCGGTGAGGACGGCCGCGCCGCTCAGGTCCGGCTGCTGCTGGACGCCGGCGCGATCCGCGACGAGCACGTCCTCGCCTACACCTGGGACGGCGACCGCGAGGTCGGCTGGACCCTCGTCCGCAGCCAGATGCTCCGCTCGCTGGACGGCTCCTACACCCTCGCCGCGCTGGCCGGCGGCCGCACCGAGGTCACCTACCAGCTCGCCGTCGACGTCAAGATCCCGATGCTCGGGATGATCAAGCGCAAGGCCGAGAAGGTCATCATCGACCGCGCCCTGGCCGGTCTGAAGAAGCGCGTCGAGGGCTGACCGTCCCGGGGCGTGTCCTGCGGATCTTCGCCGGGTCCGCGGGCCTGATCCGACAAGATCCACAAGACGCGCCCTAGCGGCGGAAGGGGGCTGAACGGCATGACGGCGACACGCACCATCCTGGTCAGCGGCGACGCGGGCGCGCCCACCGTGGCCGCTGCCACCGCCCTGCACGCCGCGCGGCGCGGCCACCGCACCTGGCTGCTGGCCGCCGACGACCCGCACCGCGCCCTGGACTCCGCCCTCGGCACCCGCCTGGAACCCGAACCGCTCCGCTACGCACCGGGCCTGACCGTCTCCCGGATCGACGAGCAGGCAGCCTTCCGCTACGCCGTCGGCGAGCTGACCGGCCGACTCAAGCCCGCCCTCGACCTGCTCGGCGCCGAGCAGCTCGACCCCGAGGAGCTGACCGCCCTCCCCGGCATCGCCCGGCTCGCCCTGCTGCGCGCCCTGCCCGCCGCCGACCAGGACGTCCTGGTGGTCCTCGCCCCGCCGCCCGCCGAGCTGATCGCCACCCTCGCCCTGCCCGAGCAGCTGACCCGCTACCTGGACCGGCTGGTCCCCGAGCAGCGGCAGGCCGCCCGGGCGCTGCGCCCGCTGCTGGCCGGCCTGGCCGGCGTCCCGATGCCCGCCGAGTGGTTGTACGAGGGGCGCACCAAGGCCGCGGCGGTACTCGCCGAGTCCCGCGCCGCGATCAGCGACCCCGGCACCAGCGTGCGCCTGGTCGTCCCGGCCGACGGCCACCCGTACGAGGGGCTGCGCCGGATCCGGGCCGGGCTCGCGCTGTACGGCCACCGGCCGGACGCGATCGTGGTGCACGGCGCGCTGCCGCCCGCCGCCCTCGCCTCGCCCGACCCCTGGCTGGCCGAGCTGGCCCGCCGCCGCCGGGAGGAGCTGGACCGGCTCGCCGCCGACACCGACGCCCCGGTGCTGGTCTCCGGCCTGGCCGAGGGCACCCTGGAGGCGGTCGCCGACCACCTGTACGGGGACGGACCAGGCCCCGAGCGGCTCGCCCCCGAGCCCTGGACGGTCGAGGACCGGCTCGCCGAGGAGGGCCTGCTGGTCTGGCACCTCGACCTGCCCGGCGCCGACCGCGCCGAGCTGGACCTGGTCCGCCGGGGTGACGACCTGGTGGTCGGCCTCGGCGCCCACCGCCGGGTGCTCGCCCTGCCGGCCGCGCTGCGCCGCTGCACGGTGGCCGGGGCGGGGCTGCACGAGGGAGTGCTCTCGGTGCGGTTCGCCCCCGACCCTTCGCTCTGGCCGCAGGGCTGACGGACTTTCCGCTCTTTTCGGGCTGCCGGGCCGGTCGGGTAGCGTCGGGCCGGAGGGCCGCGGGGTGCGGCCACGGCTGAGGAGGCGCCCGCGATGACCAGCACCGACGACCGCACCGAGCCCGGCGACGACCGCAGCGGGTCGGACGGCGGGCAGTCCCACCCGTTCGGGCCGGAATTGGGCCCGCTGGTGGACGAGGTGCGCCGGTTCGCCACCGCCCTCGGCGAGAAGGCGCAGGAGACCAGCGCCACCACCCTGATCACCCTCTCCGGGCTGGCCGACCGCCTGCGCACCCAGCAGCCGGAGGTCTACTCCCACCTCGCCGCGGCCGGCTCCGGGCTGGCCGCCGCGGGCGCCGAGCTGCTGGCCGCGTACCGCGCCGCCGTGGCCGGGCACGAGCAGCGCTGGACGGCGGGGGAGGGGGCGTCGGTGGAGAAGATCGACCTCGATACGCCGGGCGCGGCCGAGGGGACCGGCGAGGCTGAGGGGCTGTCCGCCAAGCAGTGAATCCGTAAATTCCGCAGCGTGATCGCGCTGCGCTCGTACGTCACGAAGGGGGAGATTAGATACGACTTTTGAAGCGTCAGGGCCTGCTTGTCCCAAAAATGTCTTCGGATAATGTATGCGAGGCTGTGTACGGGAGCAGGGTTGGGCGGTACCGTTCCGTCCAGCGGGAACGAGTGAATAGCTGAGGGACACATGGCTCTGACCATCGGCGTCGATGTCGGCGGGACCAAGATCGCGGCAGGCGTGGTCGACGATGAGGGTGCGATCCTGGCCCGGACCCGGGTGCCCACCCCGGCCGACCCCCAGTGGGCGGTCGACGCCATCGCGCAGGCCGTGCGCGAGCTCAAGGAGCAGCACCCCGACGTCACCGCGGTCGGCGTCGGCGCCCCGGGCTTCGTCGACAGCAACCGGTCCACGGTGATCTTCGCGCCCAACATCGACTGGGAGAACGAGCCGCTGCGCGGCCGGGTCGAGGAGCTCACCGGTCTGTCCACGGTGGTCGAGAACGACGCCAACTGCGCCGCCTGGGCCGAGTTCCGCTTCGGCGCGGCCGCCGACCACCACGACATGGTGCTGATCACCGTCGGCACCGGCATCGGCGGCGGCATCGTCCTGGACGGCCGGCTGCACCGCGGCCGCTTCGGCGTGGCCGGCGAGATCGGCCACCTCAACATGGTCCCGGACGGTCTGCAGTGCGGCTGCGGCGGCAAGGGCTGCTGGGAGCAGTACGGCTCCGGGCGGGCACTGCGCCGCTACGGCCGGGAGAAGGCGGCGGCCGACCCGGTGCGCGGCCGGCGGATGCTGGAGCTCAACGACGGCGTCGCCGAGACCATCCGCGGCATCCACATCACCGAGGCGGCCGAGGAGGGCGACCCGCTCGCCCTGGAGTGCTACGCAGAGCTGGCCGACTGGCTGGGCCGCGGCATGGCCGACCTCGCCGCGCTGTTCGACCCGGGCGTCTTCGTCCTCGGCGGCGGCGTCTCCGACTCCGGCCGCCTGCTGCTCGACCCGGTCGCCAAGGCCTTCGAGCACTACCTGACCGGCGGGGTGCACCGCCCGCGCGCCGAGGTCGTGCTCGCCTCGATGGGCTCCGCGGCCGGCATCGTCGGCGCGGCGGACCTCGCCCGTACCGCCTAGCTGTTTACACCCCCCTTCGCCGCCGGGGCGCTCGTACCCGGTGCCGACGGTCGTCGGGCGCCGCGCTCCTCCTGCGTCAGGAGCTTGGCGCTCCCCCGTTCGGCGCCGGCGCGCCCCATCGGCTCAGGGGAACCTTCAAGCCCGCCGGCGGCGGTGCGACCGGGCCCCGACCAATCCCGGACGCGCCGCCGCCGTCGCATTACCGTCCTCCCTAGTGACACCGCACAGGGGGGCACCATGACCGTCGCACCGCCGCCACTCGGCCCGCGCCGACTGCGCCTGCTCAGCTACAACATCCGCTCACTGCGCGACGACCGCCGGGCGCTGGTGCGGGTGATCCGGGCCTGCGCGCCCGACCTGGTCTGCGTCCAGGAGTCACCGCGCTACTGGCGGCCCGAGGGCCAGGCCGCCTGGCTGGCCCGGAGCACCGGGACCGTGGTGCTGGCCGGCGGCGGACGCACCGCCGCCGGGCCGCTGCTGCTCGGCCGGCCCGGCACGGTCGAGGTGCTGGGCGTGCACGACCGGCTGCTGCCCAAGACCCGCGGCCTGCACGCGCGCGGCTTCGCCAGTGCTCTGCTGCGGCTGCCCGGCACGGCGCCGTTCACCGTCACCAGCTGCCACCTCAGTCTGGACGCCGAGGAGCGCCACGGGCAGTTCGAGCTGCTGCTCGACCAACTCGCCATCGCCGACCAGGGCATCGTGGCCGGGGACTTCAACGAGCACCCGGACGGGCCGGGCTGGCGGCTGCTGGCCTCGCGGCTGTGGGACGGGTACCCCACCGCGCCCTGGGGCGGGGAGTTCACCTCCGTCCCCGAGAACCCCTACCAGCGGATCGACGCCGTCTTCGCCACGCCCGGGATCACCGTCCTCGGCTGCGGGGTGCCGCACGGGCTGCCCGGCGTCACCGGGGCCGACCTGCGGGCCGCGACCGACCACCTGCCGGTGCTGGCCTTCCTCGAACTGCCCGAAGGCTAGGCCCTAGACGACCGCGCCGTGGTCCGGGTCCTCCGGCTCGTCCTCGTCGCGGTCCTTCATCCGGGCGACCAGGGTGACGAAGCCGCCGAGGAAGGCGGTGATCCCGACCCAGGCCGGCCAGCCGGAGATCTCCCGCCAGACCACCGCGTCGACCAGCAGCAGCGCCGGGCCGCCGAGCACGGCCAGCCAGGCGAACTTGGCGGTCACGTCGGCGGCGGGCAGCGGCGGGGGCTCCGGCGGGACGTAGTGCCCCTCGTCGGTCTCCTCGGCCAGCTCGAAGTCGCGCGGGCCGGAGGCGGCGGCCGGCAGGACGGGCCGACCGGAGCGGGAGCGGGGCTGCGGAGCCAGGTCGGAGAGGTCGTCCGGGGCGGCCTTGGGGCCGACGCCGTCCTTGAAGCCGCCCTTGAGCTCGTTCTGCGCCCGGAGGTTCTCGATCTCCGGCCAGTTGGGGTTGGTGAGGTCCACCGGGTCGTCGAACTGGGCCACCAGCGCGGCGAAGATCGCGTCCTGCTCGGCCTGGCTGCGTTCGGGAGTGTGGCGCGGGCGGGACTCCGCGGGGGCGGCGGCACCCGGTTCGGCGGGGCCCCCGGCGGGCTTCGCGGGCGCGGCCGCACCCGCCTCCGTACCGTCCGTCCCCGTACCGCCCGCCGGGCCACCCATGGCGCCGTCCCCCTGGACGGTGCCGTCCTTGGGCGCGCCGTCCGTCGGCGCGCCGTCCTCGCGGGGCTTCTCGTTCCCGCCGCCCGCCGTGCTGCTCTCGTGCACTTCCGGCCCTTCAGCCCTGGTGATCGTCGGATTCGGCCCTGCCCCCCGCCGCGTGCGCGGGGGCCAGCCGTCGGATGAAGTCCAGGCTCGCCGCGAATATTTCCGCCGCGTCGTGGTCCAGCGTCGCGACGTGGAAGCTGCGCTGGCACAGCCGCTCCGTCACATCGGTCGAGGATATCCGGGCCAGCACCAGTTCCGAGTTGGCCGGCGAGACGACGTGGTCCTGCGGACTGTGGAGCAGCAGCACCGGCTGGGTCACCTGCGGCAGCCGCCGCTGGACCTCCTGCCACAGCCTGGCCAGTGACCACGCGGCGTGCAGCGGGGTGCGGTCGTAGCCGAGCTCCGTCACGCCCGGCTTCCGGATGTCGTCGGTGATCCCGGGCAGGCTCGGGACGAGGTGCCGGAGCACCGGAAGCAGCACACTCGCGGGGTTGTCGGAGCGAACCGACGGGTTGACCAGCACCAGTCCGGACACCTTCGGGCCGTGCAGCGCGGCCAGCCGCAGCGCCAGTGCGCCGCCCATCGACAGCGCGCAGACGAAGACCTGCTCGCACTCCTCGGCCAGGGTCAGCAGCTCGCGCTCGACCTCGGCGTACCAGTCCTCCCACCGGGTGACCTGCATGTCCTGCCAACGCGTGCCGTGCCCCGGCAGCAACGGCAGCGAGACGGTGAACCCGGCCGCCGCCAGCTCCTCGGCCCACGGCCGCAGCGACTGCGGCGACCCGGTGAAGCCGTGGCACAGCAGCACTCCCACCGGTCCGCCGCGGTGGCGGTACGGTTCGGCGCCGGGCAGCAGCGACATGGCGGACTCCTTCGCGGGCGGGTGGCGCTGGGGGAGGGGACGCTTGATGAGGAAGAGCTGCAGGGATCCGCATCGTCCCACGCTCCGCGCCGGGACGTACACCCCCTGCGGCGGGGCCGGGCACAGCCGACGGCCGCGGGGCATTAGGATCGACCGGTCCGCATAACAGGAGGCCCGGGTTGTTCTACCGACTGATGAAGATGATCGTCGCGCCACTGCTTCGGATCTTCTTCCGGCCGTGGCTCGAGGGTGAGGAGAACATCCCCACCGAAGGCGCGGCGATCATCGCGAGCAACCACCTGTCCTTCTCGGACTCGTTCTTCTTCCCCGCGCTGATCAAGCGCCGGGTGACCTTCATCGCGAAGGCCGAGTACTTCAACACCCCGGGCCTCAAGGGCCGGCTGACCGCCGCCTTCTTCAAGGGCGTCGGCCAGCTGCCGGTGGACCGCTCGGGCGTGCGCGGCGCCGGCGAGGCCGCGATCCGCAGCGCCATCGCGGTGCTGGACCGCGGTGAGCTGTTCGGCGTCTACCCCGAGGGCACCCGCTCGCCCGACGGCAAGCTCTACCGCGGCAAGGTCGGCGGCCTGGCCCGCGTCGCGCTGGCCACCGGCGCCCCGGTCATCCCGGTCGCCATGATCGACACCGAGAAGGTGCAGCCGCCCGGCCAGGTGATCCCGAACTTCGGCATCCGCCCGGGCATCCGGATCGGCCGCCCACTGGACTTCTCCCGCTACCACGGCATGGAGAACGACCGCTTCATCCTCCGTTCGGTGACGGACGAGGTGATGTACGAGATCATGCGGCTCTCCGGCCAGGAGTACGTGGACATCTACGCGACCGCCGCCAAGCGGCAGATCGCGGAGGAGAAGAAGAAGGCCGACGCCGAGCGCCGCGCGGCCGCCAAGGCCGAGAAGGCGGAGGCCGCCGAGGCGGAGAAGGCGGAGAAGGCCGCCGAGGCCGACGGCGCCGACAAGCAGGAGCACAAGGAGGCCGGGTCGGCCTGACCGACCCGGGCCGGGTCCGGGGAGGGGCTGGGGGATGGCGGAGGGCGTGAGAGCCAGCACGGTCGGCGGCACGGTGGCGGCCGGCGGGATGTCCGTCGAACTCCCGCTGTGGAGGGCCATCTCCTACTTCCGGGTGCTGGCCCTGTGCTACGCGCTGCTGCGATACTTCAACTCCTACCTGCACTTCCTGCACCCGGTCGCCGGCTGGATCTTCCTCGGCGCGCTCACCCTGTGGACGCTCGCCAGCACCCGGGCCTTCGCCAACCCGCAGCGCTGCACCTGGTTCGTGCTGGGCTTCGACCTCACCCTGGCCGTGACCGGCATCGTGCTGAGCGGGATGACCGACGCCCCGGCCCGGATCAGCCACGGCGCGCCCACCCTGCCGACCATCTGGGCGGCGGGAACGGTGCTCGGCTTCGCCGCCAAGGGCGGCTGGCGCCCCGCGGCGGCGGCCGGCTCGGTGATCGGTGTGGCCAACATCCTCGGCCACGGCGGGCCGACCGGCGACAACATCCACAACATCGTGCTGCTGCTGGTGGCCGGGATCGCGATCGGGTACGTGATCGAGCTGGCCCGCGCCAGCGAGGCCACCCTGACCCGGGCGCTCCAGGTCGAGGCGGCCACCCGGGAACGCGAGCGGCTCTCCCGGGACATCCACGACGGCGTGCTGCAGGTGCTCGCGCTGGTCCAGCGCCGGGGTGCGGAGCTGGGCGAGGGTGCCGGCGGCGGTGCGGACTTCGCCGAGCTGGGCCGGCTCGCCGGTGAGCAGGAGCGCGCGCTGCGGGCGCTGATGACCGGCGGCCCGATCCCGGCCCAGCGGGCCGTGGACCTGCCGGAAGCCGCCGCCGACGAGCCGGGCGACCTCACCGTGCTGCTGCGCCGGTACGCCGACGAGCGGATCACGCTCTCCGCTCCCGGCACCCCGGTGCTGCTGCCGGGCCCGGCGGCCGGCGAACTGGCCGCGGCGGTCGGCGCGGCCGTGGACAACGTGCGCAGGCACGCGGGGGAGCGGGCCCGGGCCTGGATCCTGGTGGAGGACGAGCCGGAGGCCGTCACCGTCAGCATCCGCGACGACGGGCCGGGCTTCGCCCCCGGTCGGCTCGGCGAGGCGGAGCGGGCCGGGCGGCTCGGCGTCTCCCAGTCCATCCGCGGCCGGCTGCTGGACCTCGGCGGCACGGCCGAGCTGTACTCGGCGCCCGGGGAGGGCGTCGAGGTCGAACTGCGCGTCCCGAGGAAGGGTTCTGTTGACCTCCGCCCCGCGTGAACACGGGGAGTTCCGACCCTCACGGGTTGGGTTTTCTGTTTCACAGCCGTTTGCCGACCTGGGATTACCGGCGGAGGGACGGCGTGCCGCCCATCGGACTTACATCAGCTCCACAGACTTGACGTCCCGCCGGCCCGGCGGTAGGCCCGGTCGGCTTGGTTTTCGCCGACCGGGCACGACCGGCGCTACAGCTGCTTGGAGCCGCTCGGTGCCGGTTCGGCGGTGTTTCACCCAAACGGGCGAAACAGCGCTTCTGGCCAAGCTCGTAGGAGACCGGATTTCTTCCCTCGGCCGAAGCCGGGGTTCCTCGGAGGTGACTGATGACCGATCAGCCGACGACTGACCGGCCGGTGCGGGTGATGGTGGTGGACGACCACCCGATGTGGCGGGACGCCGTCTCGCGCGACCTGGCCGAGTCCGGGCTGGACGTGGTGGCCACGGCGGGCGACGGCGAGGAGGCCGTGCGCCGCGCCCGCGCCTGCTCGCCGCAGGTCGTCGTGCTGGACCTCAACCTGCCGGGCCTGCCCGGCGCCGAGGTCTGCCGCCAGGTGGTCGCGCACGACCCGGCGGTGCGGGTGCTGGTGCTGTCGGCCAGCGGTGAGCACCAGGACGTGCTGGAGGCCGTGAAGTCCGGCGCCACCGGGTACCTGGTGAAGTCGGCCGGGCGGGACGAGCTGCTGGACGCGGTGCGCCGGACGGCCGTCGGCGATGCGGTGTTCACCCCGGGCCTGGCCGGGCTGGTGCTCGGCGAGTTCCGCCGGCTGGCCGCGGAGCCGGCCCCGGCCTCGGCGCCGGCCGTCCCCCAGCTGACCGCCCGGGAGACCGAGGTGCTGCGGCTGGTGGCGAAGGGTCTGTCCTACCGGCAGATCGCCGACCGGCTGGTGCTGTCGCACCGTACGGTGCAGAACCACGTGCAGAACACGCTGGGGAAGCTGCAGCTGCACAACCGGGTGGAGCTGGTCCGGTACGCGATCGAGCAGGGGCTGGACGAGGAGCTGTGAGGCGGGTACCGGGCGCGCGCCGCCCAGGACCCGCCCAACTCCTCAGCGCCGTACGGTCGTTGCCTGCTTCAGCAGGGCCGCCACGATGTCCACGCCGTCCCGGGTGAGCACCGACTCCGGATGGAACTGCAGGCCGGCGAAGCCGGGGCCGCGCAGGGCGTGGACGTCGCCGGTGACGGCGTCCCGGGCGACCTCGACGCCCCCGGCGGCCAGCCGGGCCGCGTCGGCGTCCGAGCAGCGCGCGGTGAAGGTGTTGTAGAAGCCGACCCTCCGCCGGCTGCCGAACAGGTCGATGCTCTCCTGCGCCCCCTGGTACGGGACGGCCTTGCGGCCCAGCGCGAGCCCGAGCTCGGCGGAGAGCAGCTGGTGACTGAGGCAGACCGCGAGCAGCGGCGCGGTCCGGGCGCCGGAGCGGACGGCGGCCAGGGCGTCCGCGACGATCGGGCGCAGCACCGCCATCTTGGGGTCGTCGGTGAGTGCCGGATCGCCCGGGCCGGGGCCGAGCACCAGCGGGCCGCGGTGTGCGGCGACCAGCTCGCGCAGGCCCGGCTCGTCGTAGCGGACCACGGTGACCCGGTGGCCGAGTGAGGTCAGCAGGTGGGCGAGCATCGAGGTGAAGGTGTCCTCGCCGTCCACGACCAGGGTCGGTTCGGTCTCGGTGACCTCGGACGGCGACTGCATCCGCAGCCAGAACGGGGCGAGGTCGGCCCGGCGGGAGTCGAGCGCGGCCTGCACCCGGTGGTTGTCGGCGTGCCGGGGCCCGGTGGGGCTGGGCAGCCGGGCGGGGGCGGGTCGGGCGCCGATCGCGGTGAGCACCCCGGCGGCCTTGGCGTGGGTCTCGGCCACCTCGGACTCCGGGACGGAGTGCCGGACCAGGGTCGCGCCGACCCGGACGACCAGCTGCCCGGTGGCCGGGTCGATGTCGGCGGTGCGGATGCAGATCGGCGAGTCCAGCAGCTGCCCGCCGCTCGCGGAGCGGCCGATCAGGGCGAGCGCGCCGGAGTAGTAGCCGCGCCCGGTGGGCTCGTAGCGCTTGATCACCCGGGTGGCGTTCTGCACCGGGCTGCCGGTCACGGTGGCGGCGAACATCGTCTCGCGCAGCACCTCGCGGACGTCCATGGAGGTCTGCCCGCGCAGCTCGTACTCGGTGTGGGCGAGGTGGGACATCTCCTTGAGCCGGGGCCCGAGCACCTGGCCGCCGAGGTCGCCGACCGTGCACATCATCTTGAGCTCTTCGTCGACCACCATGGTCAGCTCCTCCAACTCCTTGGGGTCGTGCAGGAATTGGAGCAGCGAGTCGAGGTCGGCGCCGCCGGCCGGATAGCGGTAGGTGCCGGAGATCGGGTTCATCACGACGGTGCCGCCGCTCTGCCGGACGTGCACCTCGGGGGATGCGCCGACCAGGCAGCGACCAGGCTCGCCGCCGGCAGGACGTTCCCCGGTGTGGACCAGGAAGGTCCAGTAGGCGCCGCGCTCCTGCTCCAGCAGCCGCCGGAACAGCGAGAGGGCCAGCTCGGGGGAGAAGTCGTCCAGCGTGGCGTGGAAGTCGCGCCGGATCACGAAGTTGGCGCCCTCGCCGTTGCCGATCTCGTCCTCGATCACCCGGCGGACGATCGACGCGTACTCGGCGTCGTCGACGTCGAAGGCGCCGCCGGTCAGCGACACCGGCAGGTGCGGCAGGGCGGCGGTGAAGTCGGCCAGCGGCAGCGCGTACTGCTCGGCCACCGCGAGGGCCTGCAGCGGGGTGCCGTCGTCGTGCGCCTCGAAGCCGCGTTCGCGGATCTGCCGGTACGGGACGAGCGCGAGCAGGTCGTGGACCGGGCCGGCCGACGGGATGCCGCTGCGGACCGGCAGGTCGGAGAGGCGGTCGTAGCTGCCGACGGTGCCCAGCAGCACCTCGACGGTGTCCGGGGCATGCCGGGGGGTGCGGCGGTGCAGCAGGGCGAAGGCCGGGGCGCCGGGGGCGGTGAGGCGGGCGAGCAGCTCGGCGGGGGTGGTCACGAGTACGGCTTCCTTCCGGGGAGGAATGGCGAGGGCGGGACTGGGTTCCGCTCCCGGAGGGCCGTCTGCTCAGACGCCGACGGCCGCCCCGAGGGGCGGCCGTCGTGTTCGTCTAGGAACGCGCGATCTGTGGGCCACCCATGGGGGAGGCCCACCACCAGGAACGGGTGTGGGGCGCGTGCATGGGTCGAGCGTATCGGATGCTGCCGACCGGGTGAGGCCGCGACCGGCTTTGTCCGAGACGTGTCTCATCCCTCGGGCAATGGTCACGAATCGCGCGTGCCACCCCGTAGCCTTGGCGATGTGACCGCAACGACTGAGACATCTAGGACTGGCCACTCCTGGCAGTCCCTGCCCGCGGCGCAGCAGCCTGAATGGCCGGACCACGAGGCTCTGCGCAAGACCCTTGCTGAGCTCTCCTCCTATCCGCCCCTCGTCTTCGCCGGCGAGTGTGACCAGCTGCGCGCCCGGCTCGGTGCCGTGGCACGCGGGGAGGCCTTCCTCCTCCAGGGCGGCGACTGCGCCGAGGCCTTCGACGGCGTTTCGGCCGAGCACATCCGCAACAAGCTGAAGACCCTGCTGCAGATGGCCGCCGTGCTGACGTACGCGGCCTCGGTTCCGGTCGTGAAGGTCGGCCGGATCGCCGGTCAGTACTCCAAGCCGCGCTCCAAGTCGACCGAGACCCGTGACGGCGTGACCCTGCCGGTCTACCGCGGCGACTCGGTGAACGGCTTCGAGTTCACCCCCGAGTCCCGCATCCCGGACCCGGAGCGCCTGAAGCGGATGTACAACGCCTCCGCGGCGACGCTCAACCTGGTGCGCGCCTTCACCACCGGTGGTTACGCCGACCTGCGCCAGGTGCACGCCTGGAACCAGGACTTCGTGCGCAACTCGCCGGCCGGTCAGCGCTACGAGCAGCTCGCCCGGGAGATCGACAACGCCCTGGCGTTCATGAACGCCTGTGGTGTGGCGCCGGAGGAGTTCAAGACCGTCGAGTTCTACTCCTCGCACGAGGCGCTGATCCTCGACTACGAGACCGCGCTGACCCGCGTGGACTCGCGCACCGGCGACCTGTACGACGTCTCCGGCCACATGGTGTGGATCGGTGAGCGCACCCGCCAGCTGGACCACGCGCACATCGAGTTCGCCTCCAAGATCCGCAACCCGATCGGGGTCAAGCTCGGCCCGACCACCTCGGTGGACGAGGCGCTCACCCTGATCGAGAAGCTGGACCCGGAGCGCGAGCCCGGCCGCCTCACCTTCATCACCCGGATGGGTGCGGGCAAGATCCGCGACCACCTGCCCACCCTGGTGGACAAGGTCACCGCCTCCGGTGCCAAGCCGGTGTGGATCTGCGACCCGATGCACGGCAACACCTTCGAGGCGTCCAGCGGTCACAAGACCCGCCGCTTCGATGACGTGCTGGACGAGGTCAAGGGCTTCTTCGAGGTGCACCGCGCGCTCGGCACCCACCCGGGCGGCATCCACGTGGAGCTGACCGGCGACGACGTCACCGAGTGCGTCGGCGGCGGCGACGAGGTCCTGGTGGACGACCTGCACCAGCGCTACGAGACGGCCTGCGACCCGCGGCTCAACCGCAGCCAGTCGCTGGACCTGGCGTTCCTGGTGGCGGAGATGTACCGCGGCCAGTAGGTCCTGCCAGCGTCCCGCCCCGAGCCGAAGGGCCGCGCCGGTGCCGAAGGCGACGAGCGACTGGCGACGAAGGAGCGCCGGAGCGTGGGCGCACCTCCCGGCCGCCAGGCCGGGGGAGAGCGTCGGCCCGGGGCAGGAGCGGCTCGGAAGCGAGCGGGCGAGCAACTGTGACGAAGGCCCCTCCGGATTCGGGACTCCCGAGCCCGGAGGGGCTTTTTCACACGCGGATCGCCAGGTAAGGTGAGGCTTAGCGAACTAAGGCAAACCTTAGTCAAGATCCACTCCGCGCGCTTCACCCCGGGAGAGACCGCGATGTACGTGTGCATGTGCCATGCGGTCACCGAGGACCAGGTGAAGATGGCGATCGACGGGGGTGCCAGCACCCCTCGCCAGATAGCCAAGGGCTGCAAGGCCGGCACGGACTGCGGGTCCTGCGTCCGCCGGATCCAGGCGCTGCTCGGCGAGCACGGCGCCCGGCCCTGCCCGACCGCCCGGCTGGCCGCGAAGCTCGGCCTCGACCCGGAGGTCCGGGCCGCCCCCGCCGCTCCGGCCTCGACCGCGGCCCCGGCGTCGATGGCGCCGAACGCCCCGGTGGTCCCGCTGCGGGTGGCCTGAGCCGGTAGCCGGGGGCGGGTCTCAGGACTCCGGCTGCTCGATCACCTGGGCGATGTAGAGCGCCTCGCCGAGCTTGTCCAGGAGCTCCAGCTGGGTGTCGAGGTAGTCGATGTGGTGCTCCTCGTCCGCCAGGATGGACTCGAAGATGTTCGCCGAGGTGACGTCGTTCTTGGCCCGCATCACCACGATCCCGCGCTTGAGCCGGTCGATCGCCTCGACCTCGATCTGGCGGTCCGCCTCGAACATCTCCTTGACCGTCTGGCCGATCCGGACGTGGAACAGCCGCTGGTAGTTGGGCAGACCGTCCAGGAGCAGGATCCGGTCGGTGAGCGTCTCGGCGTGCTTCATCTCGTCGAACGATTCGTGCCGGGTGTACTCGGCGAGCTTCGTCCAGCCGAAGTTCTCCTGCATCTTGGCGTGCAGGAAGTACTGGTTGATCGCGGTGAGCTCGGCCGTGAGCTGCTCGTTGAGGAACTCGATGACCTCCGGGTCGCCCTGCATGGTGCTGCCTCCCTGCGCTACGTCCTGCGGTGAGTCCTGCGTTGCGCATCCTGGCACCGCATTGGGAGGAAATTCCAGTAAGTTCACACTCACCATGAGATGTGGCGGAATGCCCGATTTGGGGCGAACTCAAGGGGTGTGCGATCGACCATTGGTCCGTGCGGACGGGGCGTGAACCGCGCGTGAAGGGGCGCGCGCTGTGGCTTGGCCGCCGTCTGTCACCATGGAGCCATGGGTCAGTCCGAACAAGAGCAGCTTCCGCCGTCTGACCCGAGGCTCCCCCCGGGGCAGCACGCGCAGCGCGGCTGGCCCGCCCTGCACTACGGGCCGGTGCCCCGCTTCAAGCCCCTGACCTGGGACCTCCAGGTGTTCGGCGCCACCTCCTCGGCGGAGAAGCGCAGCTGGGACTTCGAGGCCTTCAACGCCCTGCCGCGCACCACCGTGGTCGCGGACCTGCACTGCGTCACCAAGTTCTCGCTGCTCGGCAACGAGTGGACGGGCGTGCCCGCCGCCGTCCTGCTCGACCTGGTGCCCCCGGCGCCCGGCGTCACCCACGTCATGGTCTGGGCCGAGTACGGCTACAGCGCCAACCTGCGGCTGGCCGACTTCGCCGACGAGCACACCCTGCTCGCCACCCACCGCAACGGCGAGGCGCTCACCGCCGAGCACGGCTTCCCGGTCCGGCTGGTGGTCCCGCGGCTCTACGCCTGGAAGGGGCCCAAGTGGGTGCGCGCGGTGGAGTACATGCGGGCCGACCGGCGCGGCTTCTGGGAGGAGCGCGGCTACCACAACCTGGCCGATCCCTGGCGCGAGCAGCGCTACTCCTACCAGGAGGAGCCGGGCGACGGGCCGCTCCGCTGAGGCGCGACGTCGTCCAGGGGAACTCGCTCAGAAGAGGGAGAAGTTGACCGTCACCACGGTCTTCTGCGGGTGCCGCTCGCCGGCCGCCGGGGACTGGCTGCCCACCTTGCCGATGCCGAGGGTCCAGTCGGTGGAGGCCTTCATGGTGAAGCCCGCCGCCTGGAGTGCCTTCTGCGCGTCGTCCCGGCTCATCCCGGTGACGTCCGGGACCGGCACCATGCCCTTGCTGACCACCAGCGAGACCGCGGCGTTCTCCTGCAGCAGCTGCCCGGCCGCCGGCGAGCTGCTGATCACCGAGCCCTCCGGCACGCCGTCGCTGTAGGTCTGCGTCACGGCGCCCTTGGTCAGCTGGGCGGCGGCCAGCGCGGCGGCCGCGTCGTCCGCGCTCTTGCCGGTGACGTCCGGCACCGCGATCCGCTTGGGGCCCTTGGAGACGGTGACCGTCACCGAGTCGCTCTTGCGGGTGCGTGCGCCCACCCCGGGGTCGGTGGAGATCACCTGCCCGGCCGGGACGGACTCGCTGTACACCTCGACGAACTTGCCGTGCATGCCCTCCTTGTCCAGGATCCGCTGGGCCTCGCCCCGGTCCTTGCCGAGCATGCCCGGCACCGAGCCGTACAGCCCCTCGGAGATCCCGTAGGTGGCGCCGCCGACCGCCATCACCAGGGCGGTCAGCGCGGCGGCCCAGATCATCGGCTTGCGCGGGAGGCGGCGCAGCCGGCTCGGCCGGCGGGACCGGACCGGGGTCGGCTCGTCGTACGGGCGCGGTTCGACCAGCAGCTGGTCCATCAGCTCCGCTGGCACGTCCAGCACGCTGGTGCGCTCCGGCGGCGGAGGGGCGTCGGCGGGCCGGGGCAGCGGCTGGATCACCGAGGTCGGTTCGCTGGTCGGGTAGCGCGGGCTGGGCCGGGTGGAGGCGGGCGGTTCGGCGTCCAGCTCCTCCGGGGTGAGGGTGCGGCGGACCCGTTGGAGGGCGGCGAGCAACTCGACCGCGTCGTACGGGCGGGCGTCGGCGGCCCGGGCGCAGGCGCTGGCCACTATGGCGTCCAGCGCCGGGGCGACGGCGGGGGCCACCAGCGAGGGGGCGGGGACGTCCTCGTGCAGGTGCTTGTACATCACCTGGACGGGGTTGTCGCCGGTGTGCGGGCGACGGCCGGTGAGCATCTCGTACAGTAGGATGCCGGCCGCGTAGACGTCCACCCGCTGGTCGGTGGGGGCGTCCGGGAGGATCTGCTCCGGGGCCAGGTAGGAGACGGTGCCCATCACGGTGCCGCCAGTGGCGGTGCTGGTCGAGGTGGGCGCGCCGTCGGCGCTGCCGAGCACCCGGACCAGGCCGAAGTCGGCGACCTTGACCAGGCCGCTCTCGGTGATCAGCACGTTCTCGGGCTTGACGTCCCGGTGGACCAGCCCGGCCCGGTGGGCGGCGCCGAGGGCGGCGAGCACCGGCTCCAGGACGTCCAGCGCGGCCCGCACCGACAGGGCGCCGCGGTCGCGCAGCAGGTCGCGCAGGGTGCGGCCGGGGACGTACTCCATGGCGAGGAAAACGTTTCCGCCGTCCGCGCCCTGGTCGAAGACGTTGACCACATTGGGGTGGGTGAGCTTGGCGACCGCCTTGGCCTCGCGGATGAAGCGGGCGGTGAAGCCCTCGTCCCCGGCGAGCTGGGGGTGCATCACCTTGAGGGCGACCACCCGGTCCAGCCGGGTGTCGGTGCCCTTGTAGACGGTGGACATCCCGCCGGTCGCGATGCGCTGCTCGACCCGGTACCTGTTGTCGAGCAGGGTACCGATCAGGGGATCTGACAATGCGTGCACCATTGGACTACCATCGGTGACCTGTCTGCGGGCGGCGGTCCGGGCTTGGCCCTCATGAGGGTCTTCGGATCCGGGTGAGAAGCCCTCTCGCTTGCGAGGGGGAGGAGTCACGTCCACCCGGCGAGTCTAGTGAGGTGTGGACCGGAAGACCCCGGAGGACATCGCCTCCGGGGCCATCTGTGCCCGGCTTGTGACGCGTCGTGCCCCTAGAACGCCGGACGCTCGCGGGTGTCGAGGTCGGCGCGGCCGGCCATCGCGGAGGAGGCCTCGGCGTGGAAGCGGCGTGGGATGCGGCCGGCCCGGCGGGCGAGCCGGCCGGCCTCGGCGGCGTGCCGCATCGCCTCGGCCATCAGCACCGGGTCCTGAGCGCGGGTCACCGCGGAGGCGAGCATCACCGCCGAGCAGCCCAGCTCCATCGCCAGCGCGACGTCGGAGGCGGTGCCGGCGCCCGCGTCCAGGATCACCGGGACGCCCGCGCTCTCCACGATGAGCTGGAAGTTGTGCGGGTTGCGGATGCCCAGGCCGGAGCCGATCGGCGAGCCCAGCGGCATGATCGCCGCACAGCCGACGTCCTCCAGCTTGCGGGCCAGCACCGGGTCGTCGTTGGTGTACGGGAGCACGGTGAAGCCGTCGTCGACCAGGGTCTCGGCGGCGTCCAGCAGCTCGATCGGGTCGGGCAGCAGGGTGCGCTCGTCGGCGATCACCTCCAGCTTCACCCAGTCGGTGCCGAGCGCCTCGCGGGCCAGTCGGGCGGTCAGCACCGCCTCGCCGGCGGTGAAGCAGCCGGCCGTGTTGGGCAGCACCCGGATGCCGTTGCGGGTCAGCACGTCCAGGACGGAGCCCTGGGTGGTGGCGTCGACCCGGCGCATGGCCACCGTGGTCAGCTCGGTGCCGGAGGCGAGCAGCGCGCGCTCCAGGATCTCCAGGCTGGGCGCGCCGCCGGTGCCCATGATCAGCCGGGAGGAGAAGGTCGTCCCGGCGATGGTGAGAAGGTCGTCGGCCATGGCTCAGCCTCCCTGGACGGCGGTGAGGATCTCGACCCGGTCGCCGCTGTTCAGCGGCGTGTCGGACCACGAACTGCGAGGTACCACGGCCTCGTTGAGGGCGGCGGCGACTCCGGTGTTGGCCTTGCTGACGGTGGCCACCACCTCGGCGAGGGTCGTGGCGGCGGGCAGCCGGCAGGGCTCGCCGTTGACGGTCAGGGCGATCTCGGTCATGCGGAGGCCTTCGTGGTGGAGTGGTCGGGGGAGAACCGGGTGGGCGTGAACGGCCTTGCGAGGTCCGGGACTTCTCCGGTGTCCAGATACTCGGCGACCAGGTCGGCGGTCACCGGGGTGAGCAGCACGCCGTTGCGGTAGTGACCGGTGGCCGCGACCAGTCCGGGCAGCGGGGTCGGGCCGAGCAGCGGGGCGTTGTCCGGCGAGCCGGGGCGCAGCCCGGCGGCGGTCTCCACGAGTGGGAGTTCCGTGATACCCGGCACCAACTCGTGGGCGTCGCGCAGGAGTTCGTACACACCGCCGGCGGTGACGGTGGTGTCGTAGCCCTGCTCCTCGGTGGTCGCGCCGATCACCAGCTCACCGTTCTCGCGCGGCACCAGGTACAGGTGCTGGCCGCGCACCACCGCGCGGACGTTGCGGGAGAGGAACGGCCGGTAGGCGTCGGGGATTCGGAGCCGCAGCACCTGCCCCTTCACCGGGCGGATCGCGGGCAGCACGCCCTTGGGCAGTCCGGGCAGCCGGTGGCTGTGCGGTCCCGCGGCGAGCACGATCTGATCGGCGGTCACCGTCTCCCCGGTGCTGAGCCGGGCGCCGGCCGCGCGGCCGTCCTCGACCAGCAGCTCGACGGCCTCGGCGCGCCGCCCGACGACGCCCGCGCGCTCACCGGCCAGCAGCAGTGCGGTGAGCAGCCGCCGGGGATCCACCTGGTGGTCGTTCGCGACGTGCAGGCCGCCGCGCACGCCGGGGGCCAGCATCGGCTCCAGCCTGCGGGCCTCCCGGCCGGTCAGCCAGCTCGACTCCAGGCCGAGCCGCTGGTGGAAGGCGTGCAGTTCGCGCAGTTCCTCGCGGTCGTCGGAGTCCAGCGCGACGGCGATCGTGCCGCACCGGCGATAGCCGGTGTCCTCGCCGCCGCTCGCCTCGGTGAGCTCGGCGGCGAAGGCCGCGTACCGCTCGTTCGAGGCCATGCCGAGGCGCAGCAGCGGCTCCTCGCCGTACTGCAGCTCGGTGACCGGGGCGAGCATCCCGGCCGCGACTGCGGCAGCCCCGCGGCCGGGGGAGGGGTCGACCACGATCACGTTCCGCAGACCGCGCTGCGCGGCGCGCCATGCGACGGCGAGGCCGACGATGCCCCCGCCGATCACCAGCACGTCGGCGTGGGCGCCTGATGGCAAGCGTGACAAAGCTGCTCTTCTCCCTTCGCCGGTATGACCCGGATCAGGTTCGGACGGTCGCGGGCCGTGTCAGCCCGCCTCTCAGCCCGGTACGCCGGGCTCCCGTGTGGTGCACCCACCTTAACGCCGGGGGTCGGCCCGGCCGAAGGGCCGTGGGAGGGGTGGACGGCCGCCGGGTGCCCGTGCGGCGCTGAGTACAGTGACGGGCGTGGCAGAGCTGAGCGGAACGGATCGGGTGGTCGTCGTCGGAGCCGGGCTGGCCGGGGCGCAGTGCGCCCTGAAGCTGCGGCAGGGCGGCTGGCGGGGGCGGATCACACTGGTCGGTGAGGAGCCGCACGCGCCGTACGACCGGCCGCCGCTCTCCAAGGACGTGCTGCTCGGCAAGGCCGACGCCACCACCTTGGACATCGACTACGGGCAGCTCGGCATCGAACTGCTCACCGGCCGCCGCGCCACCGGCCTCACCCCCGGCGTGCTGCACACCGACGGCGGCGACCTCCTGTACGACTCGCTGGTGATCGCCACCGGCGCTGTCCCGCGCGCCCTGCCCGGCGCCGAGCGCGCGCACCTGCTGCACACCCTGGACGACGCGCTGGCGCTGCGCGTGCTGCTGCGCCCGGGGCTGCGACTGGTGCTGGTCGGCGCGGGCTGGATCGGTGCCGAGGTGTCCACCGCCGCGCGGCAGGCCGGCTGCGAGGTGACCGTGGTCGAGGCCGGCCCGGCGCCGGTGCCGGGCGCGCTGCCGACCGAGGTCGGCTCGGCGATGGCCGCCTGGTACGCCGAGGCCGGGGTCGAGCTGCGCTGCGGGGTCGGCGTGGCCGCCGTCGAGCCGGGGGCGGTGCTGCTCGCGGACGGCTCGCACCTGCCCGCCGACGAGGTGGTGGTCGGCGTCGGCGCCCGGCCCGCGACCGGTTGGCTGGCCGGCTCGGGCATCGAGCTGGACGGGACCGGCGCGGTCGTGGTGGACGAGGGACTGCGCACCAGCCTGCCCGGTGTCTTCGCGGCCGGGGACTGCGTCAGCTACCCGTCGGCCCGCTCCGGCGTCCGGCTGGCCGTCCAGCACTGGGACCACGCGCTGCAGTCGGGCGACGCCGCGGCCGCCGCCGTGCTCGGGGCGGACGCGCCGTACGACCCGGTGCCGTACTTCTGGTCCGAGCAGTTCGGGCGGATGGTCCAGTACGCCGGCCGGCACGCCGAGGGGGACGAGCTGCTGTGGCGCGGCAGCCCGCAGGACGCCTCCTGGTCGGTGCTCTGGCTGCGCGACGGGGTGCCGAGCGCGCTGCTGGCCGTGGACCGCCCGCGTGACCTGACCCAGGGGCGGAAGCTGATCGAGCGCGGTACGGCGCTGGACCCGGCCCGCGCGGCGGACCCGAACGTGCCGCTGAAGGCTGCCACCAGCTAGGGGGCATGTGCGTGGCGGGGGGCTGAGGTGGCAGTCTGGTGCCGTGAGTGAGATCGAAGCCAAGACTGAAGCCCTGGTCCCCGAGTGGCTGTACCTCCCCGACATCTCCGAGCGGTGGGGTGTGGTGGTCACCGAGGTCCGCAACATGGTCAAGCACGGTGACCTGATCGCGGTCCGCCGCGGTCCCAACAAGTCGCTGCAGGTCCCGGCGGCCTTCATCGACGAGACCGGCCCGGTGAAGCACCTCATCGGCCTGCTGACCGTGCTGCGGGACAGCGGGTTCTCCGACGAGGAGATCATCGAGTGGATGTTCACCGAGGACCCGACGCTGCCCGGTACCCCGGTGCAGGCGCTGCGGGAGAACCGTGCGACCGAGGTCAAGCGCCGCGCCCAGGCCATGGCGCTGTGACGACCGACCTGCGCTCCCGCCTGGCCGACGCCCGGCTCTACCTGTGCACCGACGCCCGCCGTGAGCAGGGCGACCTCGCCGAGTTCCTGGACGAGGCGCTGGCCGGCGGGGTGGACGTCGTCCAGCTCCGCGACAAGGGCCTGGAGGCCAAGCAGGAGCTGGAGGCCCTGGAGGTCTTCGCCGACGCCTGCCGTCGCCACGGCAGGCTGCTGGCCGTCAACGACCGCGCCGACGTCGCCCACGCGGCCCGGCCGGACGTGCTGCACCTCGGCCAGGACGACCTGCCGGTGCCGGCCGCCCGGGCGATCCTCGGTGAGGACGTGCTGATCGGACGGTCCTGCCACGCCGAGTCCGAGGTGGACGCGGCGATCGCCGAGCCGGGCGTGGACTACTTCTGCACCGGCCCGGTCTGGCCGACCCCGACCAAGCCGGGCCGCCCGGCGCCGGGCCTCGGCCTGGTCTCGTACACGGCGAAGCAGCCCACCGACCGGCCGTGGTTCGCCATCGGCGGGATCGACCTGGGCAACCTGGACGAGGTGCTGGCCGTCGGGGCCCGCCGGATCGTCGTGGTTCGGGCCATCACCGCGGCGGAGGACCCGCGGGCGGCCGCCGCCGAGCTGTCCCGTCGGGTGCGCGCGGCGCGTTGACCCGTTCCGGGGCCGCCGCCGTCACTCAGTACTTGCGGACGGTAGCGGCCTCGGCCAGCGCCAGCAGCACCGCACGGGCCCGCTCGTCGGCGAGCGGCGCCGTCTCCAGCGCGGCCAGCGACTGCCGCATCAGCTCCTCGATCCGGCGCTCCACCAGCTCGGGCGCGCCGCTGCGGGCGACCAGCTCGCGCAGCTCGGCGACCTCCTCGGCGGCCAGGTCCGGCGCGCCGAGCCGGGCGTCCAGGTGCTGGGCGTCGGCGGCCGGCAGGGCGCGCATCGCGTGCGCGACCAGCAGGGTGCGCTTGCCCTCGCGCAGGTCGTCCCCGGCCGGCTTGCCGGTGACGGCCGGGTCCCCGAAGACGCCGAGCAGGTCGTCCCGCAGCTGGAAGGCCTCGCCCAGCGGCAGCCCGAACGCCCCGAGGGCCTCGACCAGCTCCGGCCCGGCCCCGGCGAGCAGCGCGCCGACCTGCAGCGGCCGCTCGATCGTGTACTTCGCCGACTTGTAGTGCAGGACGGTCTGCGCCCGGTCCAGCGCCCCCTCGTCGGTGGAGTCGCCGGCCACCGGCTCCAGCACGTCCAGGTACTGGCCGACCATGACCTCGGTGCGCATCAGGTCGAACACCGGCTTGGCGGCCAGCACGGCGGCCGGGTCCAGGCCCGAGCGCAGGAACAGCTCGTCGCACCAGATCAGCAGCAGGTCGCCGAGCAGCACCGCGGCCGAGGCGCCGTACTGCTCGCGGTCGCCGCGCCAGCCGCTGTCCCGGTGCAGGGCCTCGAAGCGGCGGTGGACCGAGGGTAGGCCGCGGCGGGTGTCGCTGCGGTCCATCAGGTCGTCGTGCACCAGCGCGCTGGCCTGCAGCAGCTCCAGCGCGGCCGCCGCGTTGGCGATGCCCTCGCTCGCGGCCGGGCCGCCGGCGCCGCGCCAGCCCCAGTAGCAGAAGGCCGGGCGCAGCCGCTTGCCGCCGTCCAGCAGGAAGTCGCGCAGCGCGTCGGAGGCGGGCACCAGCTGCGGCGAGATCTTGCCGAGCAACACGGACTGGCCGTCCATGAACGCGGCGAGGGCGGCGTTGACGCGCGCGCGGACGTCCTCCACGTCAATGGGGTTGGCCGGCCGGTTGCTGGACGAGGTCACGATGCTGCTCCGCTGGTTCGCTGGGGTGCAGCAAGCGTAGCGGGGGAGCCGGGAACGGGCGTGCGAGCAGGCCCGCGGGGATGCCCGGGGCACAAGCGAAACAAGGTCCACCACTTGTCCCAAATCGTGGGATCGAGTTGTCCGGCCCCTTCGAAGGCCCGATAGCCTGCCAGCATGGCACTCGGCATCGCTTCCACGAGACCGGACCGCGCACAGACGGTACGCGAGCTCCTGGCGGCCGGAAAGCGCTCCTTCTCCTTCGAGTTCATGCCGCCGCGCAGTGAGGTCGGCGAGCAGAAGCTCTGGGACGCCATCCGTCGGCTCGAACCGCTGGACCCCAGCTTCGTCTGCATGACGTACGGCGCCGGCGGCTCCTCGCGCGAGCGCACCGTCAACATGGTCGGCCGGATCGCCACCGAGACCACGCTCACCCCGGTCGCCCACCTGACCGCGGTGGACCACTCGGTCGCCGAACTGCGCAACATCATCGGCCAGTACGCGGACCAGGGGGTGCGCAACGTCCTCGCGGTCCGGGGCGACCCGCCCGGCGACCCGATGGGCGAGTGGGTCAGCCATGCGGAGGGCGTCACCTACGCGTACGAGCTGGTGGAGCTGATCAAGGGCATCGGCGACTTCTGCGTCGGCGTCGCGGCCTCGCCGAACATGCACCCGCGCTCGGACAACTGGGACGACGACATCCGGCACTTCGTCGCGAAGGTCCGATCCGGCGCGGACTACGCGATCACCCAGATGTTCTTCGAGGTGGACGACTACCTGCAGTTCCGCGACCGGGTCACCGCCGCGGGCTGCGAGACGCCGATCATCCCGGAGATCATGCCGGTGACCAACGCCAAGCAGCTGGAGCGCTTCCCGCAGCTCAGCGGCTCGGCCTTCCCGGCGGAGCTGGAGGCCCGGCTGCGGGCGGCCATCGACGACCCGGCGGCGCTGCGGGCGATCGGCATGGAGCACGCCACCGCGATGGCCGAGCGCCTGCTCGCCGAGGGCGCGCCCGGCCTGCACTTCATCACGCTCAACCACTCCACGGCGACGCTGGAGATCTACCAGAACCTGGGGCTGCACCAGCGCTAGGAGCCGGTCGGGCGCGTTCTTGGGCGAGCGTTCAGGAGCCCGTCACCGCATCGACGGTGGCGGGCTCGGTCGTGTGCGGCCGGTGCCGTCGGCGGCGGGAACGCGATGCGGCACCCCGGCCGTTGAGCGGGTACAGTCGCCGCACACGCGCGGCGCGCGCGGGCACGCGACTGGAGGTAGCGCGCGGATGGGCATCGGATTCCTGCTGCTGTACGTCGCGTTGGCGGTGGTGGCGCTCTGGCTGATCGCCGAGGTGCTGCTACAGAACCGGGCGCCGCTGCACTGGCGGGTGCTCGCCCTGGTCGGCTTCCTCGGCGTAGCCGCCGGGATGGCCCTCGGCTCGGTCGTGGTGATCGGCGCCGGAGCCGGACTGTTCGCGGTGGGCCAGGCCTTCGTCACCCTCTCGGTCAAGCGCGGCCACCAGAACGGCTGGTCCCTGCGGAAGGCCGACGGCGGCCTGCCCGGCCCGCTCGCCAAGGTGCCGCTGCTCGGCGCCCTGACCGGCGGCGCGGCCACGGTCGCGGCCGTCGTGGCGACCGAGGAGCGGGTCGGCGAGGTCAGCGCGGTCGAGGAGACCCCGGTCCCGGAACCGGTCACCGAGGAGGTCCCGGAGGTCGAGCAGACCGCCGCGTTCGAGATGCAGGAGCTGGCCCAGGACGGCGTCTACGCCCCCGCGTACTACGAGCAGCAGCAGGCCGAGCCGCAGCAGGACCCGTACGCCGCGGCCTACCAGTCCGGCTACGACCAGCAGCAGTGGCAGACCCAGCAGCAGCCCGCCTACGCCTACGACCAGCAGGGCTACGGCGGCTACCAGCAGGCGCCGGACCCGTACGGCGGCTACCAGCAGGCGCCGGACCCGTACGCGGGCTACCAGCAGCAACAGCACCAGCAGCAGGCCTGGGACCCGAACGCCCAGCAGCAGCACGAGCAGCAGTGGCAGCCCCACCCCGAGCAGCAGGGCCAGGGCATCCCCCAGCAGCCGGCGTACGACCAGAGCGGCTACGTCTACCAGCAGCAGAACACCTGGCCGTCACACGGGTGAGTGGAATTTCCGCGAACCGGCCCCAAGGCCGTACCTGACCGATACTCTGTGCGCGTATCTGCGCCGGAGGCTGATCGCAGCCAGGGAAACGGCGCCTATCCTCGGGGGCGACGCATGGATCCGATCAGCACTGCGGCACTGGCAGGTGCCACGCTCGCCGCGACCGCGGCACTCCAATCCGTGGGCGAGGAGGCCGGCCGCTCCTCGTGGACGGCGACGTCCCGTCTCATGGAGCGCATCCGGAACCGGTTCTCGGGCAACCGCGAGGCCGAGGGGGCGCTGGCCCGGGCGTGTGGCAGCCCCGACGACGAGGCCGCAGTGGGTGAGCTGCAGCGCGTGCTGCACGAGTACATGCTCCGGGACTCCGAGTTCTCGCAGGAGATCCGTCGGCTGGTCGACGAATCGGTCCGGTCGGCCGGCGGAGTGGGCGGGGTCAACGCGGCGGTCATCAAGAACGTTCAGGTGAACCAGGGGGCGGTCAAGGTCGCGGGTGACCTCAACTTCTCCTGACCGCTGCTCCTGCTGACCGCTGCCGAGGCGGCCCCAGGGCGGCATGAGGCTTGTGTGAAAGATCCAGACGTTGAGTGACGAAGCGACGGCGTCCCATGCCGAGCGCGGCACCGCCGGTCCGGCCGTGGCGGACCGTTCCGAACCGGCGGCCGACGCGGCCGCCGAGAAGCATCCGGCCCCCGCGAAGGCGGCCGAGGAGGGCGAGGGGCCGCTGAACGAGGCGGCCGCCCTGGTGGCGCTCAGCAAGGGCGCCGACGACCCGCAGGAGTGGGCGGACAGCGGGAGGGCTGCGCAGATCGCAGACCTGATCGCTCACCGTCTGCGGGACGCCCCCTCCGGGCTGAGCATCGGCACGCTCGCCATGTTCCACGACACCGTGAGCTTCGGAGGCGGTTTCAACGCCCACGGCCGCACCTCCGGGCACGCCGGTGTGCCGACCTCCTCGAGCGGTTCTCTGGTGCGGGTCGAGCCGGACGAACAGAACGGCCATCTCGCCTGCTACGTCTCGCCGCGTGGCTACAAGTCCGCGCTGGAGCTGCTGCAGGAGTGCCATCTGATCGTGCTGGCCCAGCCCCCGGGGACCGGCCGGGCCGCGGCCGCGGTCAACCTGCTGGTGGATGCGCTGATCGACGCGGGGGCGGCGGACGGCGGCAGTTGCTACCGGTCGACCGACCCGTCCGCCGTGTTGAGCGGCACCTGGGCGCCGCCGTACGAGAACGCGGGCTACCTGGTGGAGCTGGACGATCGCTCGGCCCGGGGCAGCGCGGTCTACGACGCCGTTGACTCCGGATGGCTGACCGCCGCCGCCTCGACGCTCAAGACCGGGAACAGCTTCATGGTCGTGATCACCGGCCCGCCCCGCGGGGTGCTCGCCTGGGCCGCGGACCGCACCCCGTACGTGTTCTCGGACCTCGGCACGGTCGACGCCACCGAGGTGCTGGAACGCCATGCGCTGGGGTCGGGACCGGACGAGGCGGAGCTGAGGGAGCTCCGGGAACGGCTGGCGAGGTCGGGCGCCGCGGAAGCGCTGCGCGAGCAGCCGGAACCCGCGATCGCCGTGGACCTGGCCAGGACGGTTCGAGCAAGACGTGATCTGGCGGAGCGCGTCGCACTGCTGCGTGACCCGAGCGAACTGGTCCGGCAGTGGTTCAGTCGCCACGAGGACCTTGAGTCGCTGTGCTTCGCGGTCGCCGCCGCCGTACTGGAGGGGGCCAGCTATCTGACCGTGTCCGACGCCGCGATCCAGCTGCACACGGCCCTGGTCCGGGACCCGTACACGCTGACCGGCCTGCGCTACCGGGACCGCCTGGGACATGACCAGCCGTGGATCTCGGTGAGCGGCTCCGCGGAGGGCAGGGCAACGCGGGCGTTCGGACCGCCGACGGTCAGTTTTCGAAGCCCGCTGGTCCGGCAGGCCGTCCTGGCCTACGCGTGGTCGTACCTGGACGGGATGCGGAACGAGTTGCTGGCGTGGCTGCGCCGACTGCTGGTCCACAGCGATGTCGAGGTCCGGGCACGGGCTGCCGTCGCCGCGGGCGTGATGGCCTGGAGCGATCACGAGCACGCTCTGCACAGGTATCTCTCGTCCTGGTCCGGCAGCACGGTGTGGCCGGTGCGGCAGGCCGCCGCCACGGCGCTCGGCGTCATCGGCGGGCAGCCCGAGCTGAGCGAGGCGGTCTGGGCGAGGCTCGACAGATGGGCCGTCGAGGGGACGTCGGCGGCCGCTCGGCGTCAGGCGAAGACCGCCGCCACCGCGGTCGGTGGCCTGCTCGGCCGTGACGACCCGGACCGCGCGCTGGCAGTCCTGCGCACCGCGCTGGCTTGGAAGGACGACTGGAGCAACCTGGTCCCCGTGGCGTGGAGCATCGTCCGGCTGAACGACCAGGGCCGTGCCGACTCGGTGTTGGCGGCACTGCTGGAGTGGTCGAAGGCACAGGACCTCTCGCCGATAGTCGCCAAGTCGCTGTCGGTGTTCCTGTTCAGCGCCGAGCGGACCCACCCGGCCACGGCCGGCGACCCGGACCGCCCGTCGGCGCTGTGGAGCGGGGCCGGCGAACTCAGTGCCCCGCTCGAGGAGTTGTGGGCGAGGGCGCTGGCCCGCAAGCCGATCCAGGAGCAGGCCCTGGCCACCCTTCGTACGTGGCTGACGGACTACGCCGAGCAGGATCCGAGGCGACTGTCGGTGGTGCGGGAGATGCTGATCGGCATAGCCCGTCGGCCGGGGAAGCACCGTGAACGCCTCGTGTACTGGCTGGGTGTCTGGTCGGCGGACCGCGAACGCCCGTGTCGGGCGGCCGCGTCACTGCGCGAGGCAGTCGTCGCGGCGACCTCGCGGTGACCGAGCCGTCCTTTTCAAGAGCGTTGTCGAAGGAGCCCTCGATGGACAGTTCGACGTACGACCCGGTGCTGGCGGAGGAGCGGCTCGCCTGGCTGAGGCTGCTGAACCCGCTTCGGCCGCCGGCCCCCGGCCGGGCCCTCGTCCTGGTGCCGAACGACGGTCCGGCACTCACCGTCCGTCCGGGCGAGGAGATCTCCGACGCATGGGTCGGCCGCTACCAGACCGCGTACACCGTGGACACCACGGAGCACCGACTCGTCCTCCACATTCCGCTGCTCAGCCGGGATCCCACGTTCGCCTTCCGGAGCGAGGTAGCGCTGGTCTGCGCGGTGGTCGACCCGGCGGAGGTGGTGGCCCGGGGGATCCGGGACATGACCAACGCCCTGTTCGACCACATGCGGCGCATGCTGCGTGCGGTCTCCAGGGACTACGACATCGCGGAGTTCCACGAGGCGGAGTCGGCGCTCAACCGGAGGGTCCGAGACTTCACCGGGGACAGCGCCGTCCGGCTGCGGAACGTTCACGTCGAACTGCTGGTCGACGAGGAGGAGGTGGCGACCAGTGGTCGGACGTACCGGGACGTGGAGCGCGAGACCCGGCTGGCCGGCATGCGCCGGCAGCGGCACCTGGACATGCTGCGGGCCGACGGCTTCGAGGGCCTGATCGCGGAGATCATGGAACGGGAAGGGCCGCGGGCGGCGCAGGAACTCATCGCGAAGGCGGAGGCCGAGGAGCGTGAGGAACTGATGCGCACCTTCAAGCTCGTCATGGAACGCGGTGACGCGGACCGGGAGCCCTTCGAAGTCGCCAACACCGAGCGGATGGTGCTGGGCCGGCTGCTGGGCGGGAGTGAGGCTCCGTTCGGCGGCACCCGGGCCAGCCGGGTCCGCGGTAGCGGAGTCGCGGACCGGGCGGTCGAGGACCGGCCGAGCGGATGGGCCGAGGTCAGGCCGGCCACGGTCCTGCCCGGGGAGGTCGTCCCGCCGTCGATCGGCGGCCCTCCGGAGGACGAGCCGTTGGCCGGCAAGGTGCCGTTCGAGGCGCCGACCGGTGCGGACGACGGGTACGACGCAGGGCGGCCGGGCCCCGGCCCGCGGCCGGACCGCCGGAGCGGTTCGTCCGAGGGCGAGACCGAGCCGCCCAGGGCGAGTCGTGTCCGGGGCGTCCAGCGGATCCGCCCGGTTGACGGAGGCGGCCGGTGACCGCACCACCGCAGGGCGTACCGCCGGTCCCGTCCGTGCCTCCGGTCCCGTCGGCGTCGCCCGGTCCGGCGGTGCCTGCGGAGGAGTCGACGACGGCGGTGACGCATGCCGTCGGGCATGCCGCGCACCCCGGGTTCGGCGCGCTCAGCGTGTGGACCGAACGCACGGCGGGGGCCGGTGAGGACGCGGATCCGCTGGTCCTGCACCACGTTGCGAGCCGCACGGGCCTGGTGGCGGTCTTCGACGGCGCGGGAGGCGCCGGGTCGGCCTCGAGCTGGACCAACGGCCGGGGCCTCGCCCGCAGCGGGGCGTGGACCGGATCCAGGGTGGCCCGACTGGCCGTGGAACTGTGGTTCCGCGACTGCGTCGAACACCGGCGGGCTCCGGAGGTTCGCGCACTCGAACACCGGCTGCGGGAAGCCCTCGACGCGGCTCGCCCTGAGGTCCGCAGCAAGGTGGTCGGCACCATGCGCCGGCAGCTCCCCACCACGATGGCGTCGATCTGGTACCGCATCGAGGGCGCGTGCGTGACGGTGAACAGCCTGTGGGCCGGTGACTCTCGCGCGTACGTCCTGACGCCGGGCGAGGGACTCCAGACGCTCACCCGTGACCACACCGACGAAACCGATGCGCTGGTGCAGCTCACGCAGGACCCGCCGATGACCAACATGGTCTGCGCCGACCGCCCGTTCACGGTCGAGTCGCACGGCGTCGACCTGATCGTGCCGGGCGTACTGCTCTGCGCGACCGACGGCTTCTTCGGGTACCTGTGGACGCCGGGAGACTTCGAACACGTGCTGCTGGAGTCCTTGCAGAGATCCTCGGACGAGGCCGACTGGGCGGACCGGCTGAGCCGGAAGGTCCAGAAGTACACGGCTGACGACGCGTCACTCGCCCTGGTGGCGATCGGATTCTGCGACTTCCGCGAACTCCGCGATGCGTTCACGGACCGGTACCGCAGGAGCTGTGAGCGATACCGAGGAAGCCCGGACGGCTCCGACGAGGACGCCCTGCGGCACTGGCGTGAGCAGGACTGGCTCGCGTACCGAACCGAGTACGAACGGTGCATGCCCGTGGTGCGGGAGGCTGGCGCATGAAGCTGGGCGAGGAGATCAACGGCTACCGGATCACCACCACGCCGACCAACAACAACGGTGGGAAGTGCGTCTGGGCGTTCGCCGAGAAGGACGGACGCCCGTACTTCATCAAGCAGTTCCTGGAGCCGAAACGCCCGAGGCCGGACTCGCCGGGCAGCGAGCGCAGCAAGCGCATCCGGCAGGAGGTGTGCCGGGAGTTCGAGGACCGTCACCGCGGCGTGATGTCACGGCTCACGCCCGACATGCGCGGTGGCGGGAACCTCGTGCTGGCCGAGGACTTCTTCGCCGACGGCAGTACCTACTACAAGGTCACCGCGCGGATCGACACCTCCACCCTGGAACGGCCCCAGGTGCTGGAGCCCCGGCAGAAGTCGGTACTGCTGCGGACGCTCGCCGTGAGCCTCCAACTCCTGCACGGCATCGGCATCGTGCACGGCGACCTGAAACCCGCCAACGTGTTGGTGCAGGAGAACCTGGGCAACTCCCTCCACATCGCGAAGCTGATCGACTTCGACGACTCGTACCTCTCGGGCAGTCCTCCCGGCCCGCACGACATCGCCGGAGACTCCCTGTACGGGGCTCCCGAGTGGCGCCGCTACGTGCAGGAGGACCCGACGGTCGACGCCCGCATGCTCACCACCGCGGCGGACATGTTCGCCCTCGGGCTCATGGCGCACTACTACCTGACCGGCTCGCTGCCGAGGTACGACGCCCGGTACGGCTCCCCGGCGGACGCGGTCAACGCGGGGGAGGAGCTCCGGCTCGATCCGAGGCTCTCCCCCACTGTGAGGGGCCTCGTCACGGCTCTGACCGGGCGGGCCCCGGAGAGCCGCCCGAGGATCGCGGCCTTCCTCGCGGCACTCAAGGATCCCGAGGCCTGTGCCCTGCGGCACGTCCGGCCGGGCACCACGGGTCCGTCCGTCGGCGCCCCGGCCTCCGCTGTTCCCGGCCCGGCCTCGCCGGAGGGCACCGAGGCCAGGGTGAGCAGGCTGCGAACGAACTTCGGCGGAGGCGCTCGCAGTCGTCCGGCCACCGGGCCGGTGAGCACACCGCCCACCCCGTCCGACACCTCGACGACGGAGCCGACACCCAGGGTGTCGAGAGTCCGGATCAACCTCGGCGACCGCCGCACGTAGCCGCCGATCGTCCGTCGTCGGTACCGATCGGTCCCTCATCATTCGACAGGAGAACCTCCTTGAGCTCCGCCCAGACGCCCTACCAGGGCAACCTGCAGTACGCCGTCGACATCGTGCTGTGCATCGACGCCACGGCCAGCATGGGCCCGGTCCTCGAATCCGTGAAGGCCAGCGCACTCTCCTTCCACCAGCGGTTGGAATCCGTCATGGCGGCGAAGGGCAAGTCGATCAGCCAGCTGAGGATCAAGACCATCGCCTTCCGGGACTTCGGCGACCGGGCCGACGACGCCCTCGAAGAGACGGACTTCATCCGCCTCCCGGATCGGGCCGATGAATTCGAGGGTTTCCTGAAGGGGCTGGAGGCCGCCGGCGGCGGTGACATCCCGGAGTCCGCGCTGGAGGCGCTCGCGCTCGCAGTGGGTGCCCCCTGGGAGACCGGGCTGGACCGGCGCCGACACGTGATCGTGATGTTCACCGATGCTCCGGCCCACCCGTTGGGCAGCTCCCACACGACGGTGCCCGGGTACCCCCAGTCGATTCCGCGCAGCATGGACGAGCTCTTCGAGCAGTGGGGGTACGCCCGGAGCCAGGAGGCGGTCATGGAGCAGTCGGCGAAGCGCCTCGTGCTCTTCGCCCCCGATCAGCAGCCGTGGACGGGCGTCGCCGAGGACTGGGACCTCACACTGCACTTCCCCTCGAAGGCGGGCGACGGCCTCCAGGAATTCGAGATGGACGAGATCATCGACACGATCGCCAACAGCCTCTGACCACGAGGTGGAATCCCTACCGATGAGGCGTCTGCGATGCGTCGGGGCCGAGGTCGTTCACCGGGACGGCTGGCTGACCCTGATCTGGGACGACGGCGGGCGACTGCACGCGCCGCTCGACTCGTGCGTCCAGCTGGACATCCAGCAGATCGAGGACGGCCCGTGCACCCAGATCGTGCTGTCCTTCACACCGCTGACGGAACGCGGGACACGCGGAGCGGGCCGGATCAACGTCCGGCTCGAGGTGACCGCTGAACACGCCGTGGACGCCCATGGGTTCATTCGGCTCATCAGCCGGCGGACAACGGCGGAGGAACAGGCGGCTGCCGGACCCCCGACCGGTCCACGCCGAAGCGGCGAGGACGACTGGATCAGCTTCCCGCCCTCCGACGAGGCCAGGGAACTGTACGACCAGGTACTGCAGCGGACCGGTGGCCGACTGCTGTGACGGAGAGTTCTGGAAGGAGCGCACCACGTGGCGGGTTCCACCTGGCGTTGCACGTCCTGTGACACGTTCAACGCCGCGAGCCGCCGCGTCTGCATGGTGTGCGAGGAGAAGCGACCGTCGGCGCCGAAGGGGCCGCAGCCGCCCAAGGAGGGCTGGAAGTGTACGGAGTGCGAGGTGCAGAACGGTCCGGCTGATCGGAACTGCCTCGCCTGTGACACTCCCTGGCGGCCCCAGGCGCCGCGTCGACCTGAGCGGCCGGGCCCGGCCGGTTCCGCCGCGCCGAAACCGGTGGCCGGGCCGCGTCCGCGGGCCGGCACGACCGGCCGCACGGCGAGGCCGGAACCGCCGACGAAGAGCACCTACCGGCCGCGGACCCCCGGCAGCGGCGAGGCGCGGGGGACCGCGACGGAGCCGCCGCACCGGACCTCGACGGTGACCACCTCGACGGAAGGCCTGTTCTTCCCGAGGGCCGAGTCCGGCGGGCGGCCGGGCAGCGCCTCTTCCTCCTCAGCCCCCGCCCCGGCGGCATCGCCACCGCCGACGTGGACCCCGCCCCCGTGGACGGCGCCGCCGCCGGCTCCGCCGCGCACGGCTCGGCGGCCCGCGCCCACCCGGGCCCGGGGCGGTGGCTGCCTGCGGGCGGGGCTGGCCCTGCTGGCGGTGCTGCTCTTCGGCCCGAGCCTGCTCCGCAGCTGCGCGGAAGCATTCGATGACGGGAGTCGGAACGGTCCCTCCACCGTGCCGACCACGAGCGACCAGGCCTCGGATTCCCCGGCGGCGGCGAGCTGTCCGTCGCGGATCGCGGAGGAACTCCCCGAGGGCGGCAAGGCGGCCCTGGTGGTGGCGTACCGGACGAAGGACAAGCAGATCACCCTCTGCCGGACGGCCGCGGGAAAGCTGTACTACTACGGCGAGTTCATCGGCCGCCCCGACACCGGGGTCGCCATGCCCGCCAGCCAGACGCCCGACGGGTTCGTCGCCCACAACGGCGAGTACACGTACGAGATCAGCGGAAGCACGGTGACGGTCACCCTGAACGGCCGTCAACTGGGGCGGGAGAACCTCTCGGGAGTCGGCTCACCCAGCTGAGTGGCGGCCTGCCGGGCTCGGGCGTGTCTGACGGTTCCCGCCGGGCGCGGAACGCCGGGGGCACGCACCTCGCCGCGTTGTCGTCGGTCGCTGATGGCCCCGGCTTCCGGCCAGGAGGTGCCCGCACCGCATGGACGCCCTCCTCCCCCTCGCGATGCACGCACCCCAACGCCGCGTGCTGATCCGACGCGAATCGTCGGGCAGGCCTCAGGCGGGGCCGATGAGGCCGGCCGCGATGCAGGCCGACATGCCGACCCGGGAGAGTCCGCCGCCGGGGTGGGCGTTGCCGCCGATCAGGTGGAGCCCGGGGACGGGGGACTCGTTGGCGGCCTTCAGCCACCAGCCCGAGGATCCGGCCAGGACCGGCCGGGCGACCGCGCCGCCGAGCGCTCCGGTCTCCCGGCGGGTGTCCTCCGGGGTGCGCACGACCCGCCACAGCACCCGCTCGCGCAGGCCGAGGCCGGCCGCGTCGACGTGGGCGAGCAGCCGGTCGGCGTAGTGGTCGGCGATGCCGGGGGCGGTCCAGTCGAAGTCGCCCTGGGCCGGGACGGTGGCGGTCAGCACCACGCTCTCGTGGGCGTCGTCGGGGCGCAGCGCCGGGTCGTCGGGGCGCAGCACCTGGACGGTGGGGCGCCCGCAGGGCGGCGCCGAGAGGGTCAGGGCGTCCGCCTCGGCGGCCGGGTCCGCCGCGTGCACCACCGTCCGGTGCGCGGTGCCCTCCGGGCGCGGCCCGCGCAGGGCCAGCAGCACGCTGAACCGGCCGGGTACCTCCCGGGGCTCCCAGTTCTCGGCCGGCCTCCCCGGCCACATGGCGAGACGGTTGCGGTAGAGGGCGTTGGCGTCCATCGCCGAGATCACCAGGTCCGCATCGATCCGGCCGTCCGTGGTCTCGACCCCGCTCGCCCGGCCGTCCTCGACCACCACCCGGGTGACCGGGGTGTCGAAGCGGAACTCCACCCTGCGCAGCTCACAGCGCCGGTACACGGCCTCCGCGAGGGCCCGCAGGCCGCCCCGGACGTACCAGACGCCGAAGGACTGCTCCATGTACGGCAGCACGGTGGCCCCGGCCGGGGCCTGCCCCGGGGTGAAGCCGTGGCGCACCGCGGACTCGGACAGCAGGGCGGTCAGGCCGGGGTGGCCGCCGAGCTCGCGCCGCGCCACGTCCGCCAGGGTCCACGGGCGCGGGCGGCGCAGCCGGGCCAGGCCGGTGGGGGCCGGGACGGGGTACGGGTCAGTGCCCAGGAAGCCCCGGTCGGCCGGGAGCGGCTCCTCCAGCAGCGGGCGGCGGGTGGCCTCCCAGACCGTGCGGCCGTGGTTCATCACCTCACTCCAGCGGGCGCCGGAGCCCGCGCCGAAGGCGGCGTCGAGGGCCTGGCTGACACCGCCGCGCGAGGCGTTCGGCAGGGTGACGGCGGTGCCGTCGGGGAACAGGTGCCGGCTCTCGGGGTCCACCGGGGCCAGCTCGACCAGCTGCTCCAGCGGCTCCTTGCCGGTCTTCAGCGCGAGGTCGCGGTAGACGGCGGGCAGCGGGAGCAGGCCCGGACCGGTGTCGAAGGCGAAACCCTCGCGCTCGTACCGGCCGACCATGCCGCCGTACGTGCCACCCGCCTCGCAGACCGTCACCCGGTGGCCGAGGGTCGCCAGCCGGGAGGCCGCCGCGAGCCCGCTCATTCCTGCGCCGATGATGACGATCTTTGCCATGGCACCCGATCCTAGGGCTGCGCGAACGCATCCTGCGCGGCCGCCCGGGCGGCCCTGCGTTCGCGGCGGCGGGCCCGGAAGGCGCGGATCCTGCTGATCGTCAGCCAGACCAGCAGCAGGCCGACGGCCAGGAGCACGGCGGCGATCGAGGCGGCCAGCCAGGGGTGGAAGATCGCCAGGGTGACCAGGCCGGCCACCGAGAGGTCCTCCAGCAGGCTGACCACGATGTTGCTGGCCGGTTCGGGCGAGGTGTTGACGGCCATCCGCAGCGAGGCCTTCACCAGGTGGCTGACCAGCGCCGTGGTGCCGCCCATCGCGCCGGCCACGACCTCGCTGAGCGAGCCCGGGTCGTTGCTCGCGATCAGCACGCCCACGACGGCGCCGGCGATCGGCCGGATCACCGTGTGCACGGCGTCCCAGACGGTGTCCACGTACGGGATCTTGTCGGCCACCGCCTCCAGCAGGAACAGCACCGCCGCCGCGATCAGCACATCGGTGCGCTCCAGCGCGTGCGGCACCGACTCCGCGCCGGCGAAGCGGCCCAGCAGCCCGAGCAGCAGCACCACCGCGTACGCGTTGATGCCGCTCGCCAGACCGCTGGTGAAGATCAGCGGCAGGATCGTCATGCGCTTCCCCCTCCTCGCAATCCCGGGATTCGAGAAACCCCGGCCGGGCAGCTCCGGCACGGCGTACCGTACCGGGACCCGGGACGTCGCGGGCCACCGCCGCGGTTCCGGACCCGGCGGAGGCCGGTGGACTGAGTACGGATACTCAGATCCACGGTTGAGTACCTCAGCGGATGGCCTCCGACCTGCCGGCCCGAGCACGGCCTGACCACCGAGGGGTGGCCGCAGCGCGGCGGGCTGTCGGTGCCGATCGGCGTCGTCGACCGGCCGTTCCAGCAGATGCGCGACCTGCTCACCGCCGACCTGTCCGGCGCGGGCGGCCACGTCGGCATCGCCGGCGGCCCGCAGAGCGGCAAGAGCAACCTGCTGCGCGCCCTGATCACCGGCCTGGCGCTCACCCACTCACCGCGCGAAGTGCAGTTCTACTGCCTGGACTTCGGCGGCGGAGGCCTCTCGGCGCTGCGCGGGCTGCCGCACGTCGGCGGGGTCACCGGGCGGCACGACCCCGAGCGCGTCGGCCGCACGATCGCCGAGATCAACGCCATCATCGCGCGCCGCGAGCAGAGTTTCGCCCGGCTGGGCATCGACTCCGCCGCGTCCTTCCGACGGCGCCGGGCGGCCGGCGACCCGGAGCTGGCCGACGACCCGCACGGCGACGTCTTCCTCGTCGTGGACGGCTGGAACACCCTGCGCCAGGAGTTCGGCGAACTGGTCCAGGTACTCGGCCTGATCGCCGGCCGCGGCCTCAACTACGGCGTCCACCTGGTCATCACCGCGACCCGCTGGGCCGAAATCACCAGCGCGCTGCGCGACCAGCTCGGCACCAAGTTCGAGCTCCGGCTGGGCGACTCGGTCGATTCCATGATCAACATGCGGGCCGCCGCCACCGTCCCCAAGGTGCCCGGCCGCGGCCTGACCGACGAACAACTGCACTTCCTCACCGCCCTCCCGCGCATCGACGGCACCGGCGACCCGGACGACCTCGCGGACGGCGTCGCCGACCTGGTCGAGGCCGTCAACGACCACTGGACCGGTCCCCGCGCGCCACAGGTCCGGATGCTGCCGCTGCTGCTGGAGGCGGCCGCACTCCCGGCGCCCGAGGGCCGGCTGCGGATCGCCCTCGGCCTGGAGGACCGGGAGATCTCCCCGCTCTGGCACGACTTCGAGGAGTCGCCGCACCTGATGGTGATGGGCGACAGCGAGACCGGCAGGACCAACCTGCTGCGCCACCTGGTCAACGGCATCACCGCGGCCTACAGCCCAGCCGAGGCCAGGATCATGCTGATCGACTTCCGGCGCGGCCTGTTCGACCTCGTCCCGGAGGAGTACCGGCTGGGCTACGCGGTCGCCGTGGACGTGCTCAAGCAGATCGTCCAGGGCGCGGCACGGGCCATGGAGGGCCGGGTGCCGGGCGAGCACATCAGCCCGGCCCGGCTGAAGCTGCGCGACTGGTGGACCGGCGCGGAGCTGTTCATCCTCGTCGACGACTACGACCTGATCTCGGCACCGCTCACCGGCCACCCCTTCGCCCCGCTGCTCGACCACCTCGCCCAGGGCACCGAACTCGGCCTGCACCTGATCGTCGCCCGCAGCGCCAACGGCGCCGGGCGGGCCATGAGCGACCCGCTGCTGCGCCGGCTGCAGGAGGTCAACACCCCGGTGGTGCTGCTCTCCTGCCCGCCGAGCGAGGGCGTGCTGTTCGGCAACGTGAAGCCCCGCCAACTGCCGCCGGGCCGGGCGCTGCACATCACCCGCCGGCGCACCGTACAGCTCCAGACGGCGCTGGTGCCCGAGCCGGAGGAGGCGGAGGGGCCCTGAGGACGGGTGGGGCGCGGGCCCAGTGGAGCGCAGGAGGGGCGGGGCGCAGGACCGGTGAACCGCGGGCCGCACCGGCGCCGTATAGGTGGCCGGGACGCCGCTCGTGCGGGTCCCGACGATCGAGCAAGGAGGCGTACGCCCATGGCTGAAGTGGAGCCTCGCCCGTCATCCGCCGGAGCCCTCGTGCCCAGCCCGGGAGCCGCGATGAGCGAGCGCAGCGAGCTCACCATCAAGAGGTGCGCGTTGCGCGAAGCGCCTGCCGAGCGGTGGGGGTACCCCCGGCCGGAGGCTGGGGGAGAGGTGGGCGCATGAGCGAGCGCAGCGAGCGAATCATCAAGAGGTGCGCGTTGCGCGAAGCGCCTGCCGAGCGCAGCGAGGTGGGCGCATGAGCGCGGCGCATTCCGGGGCGGCGGCCGAACCGGCCCTGCGCCGCCGGCTCGGCCGCCGGAACACACCGCCCGCAACGCCGCCCGCCCCCGCGCGCCGCACGCCGTCCCGCTCCGTCCTGCGGCCGTTCGGCCCGCACTACGTCATCGCCCCGCGCGAGGTGAGCGACGCCGAACTGTCCGCCGCCATGGGCAGCCTGCGGCCGGTGCCGAACGCCCTCGTCGTCGTGGCCGCGGCAGCCGACGCCGCCCCGGTCCTGCGCGAGCAGATGGCCGAACTCGGCCTGATCGCCTGGACCCGCGGCGCGTCCAGCCTGATCTTGGCGGCCTCCGGCCTCGCCGCGCTCGGCCCCGGCGGCCGGCGGCCCGCCGAGGTGGTGGCCGACAAGGCCGGCATCCCGGTGGTCGCCCCGGACGGCCTGGTCTCCATCCAGCCCGACGGCACCCTCAAGGTGACCGCGCCCGAGAGCTCCCCCGAGCCCGCGACCTGGTGGAACTGCCCTCCCGGGGGCCGCCCCCACCGACTGCGCGAGACCGTCGAGGCCACCACCGCGCTCCCGGCCGGGCAGCCGCAGCCGGAAGCCGGGCCCTGGCCGGCACCGGCCGGCCCCGCGCGCACCGCCACCGAGGGCCGGTCCTGGCCGTCGCCCGCCGTCCCCTCCCGGACCGTCGCCGCGCCCGGACCGACCGCGCTGCCCGCCTCCGTCGCCGTCCACCGGCTGGCCACCGGCTTCTGGCTCAACCACGTCACGGCCCGCCCCGAACCTGCGATGCCGTTCCTGCGACAGCTCGCCACACCGCCCGGCACGACGCCGCTGCTGGTCGGCACCCCTGCCCAACCCGTGCTCGCCCCCGAGGAGTTCGCCGACGCCGCGCTCTCCCTGCCGACCGGCTCGGACCAACTCGTGGTCAGCGCGCCCTGGGCCGACCCGGGCGCGCTCGCCGTCCTCTCCGGCACACTCGCCGAGCGGCTCGGCCGGCCGGTGCACGCCTCGGTCGGCCTCCCCGTCGCCCACGAGGGCGTCTACACCGCGCGGATGCTCGACCACCGCGGCGCCACCACCTGGGAGCCGTACCTGATCCGGCTGACCTCCACGGGCCGCCACGACACCGTCGGCGCCGCCTGGCGCAACGGCGGCGCCGCCTGGCGGACGGTGGGCCCAGGGCTGTTCGACGCCTTCCCGTTCTGGTGCCTGGAAGCCGTCCCGGCCGGTCTCTGGCTGCGCCCCGAGCCGCCGTACGCGTGGGCACCGCGACTGCTGCGCCCCGACCCGGCCCGCCCGCTGCTCGTGGTGGGCGAGCGGGCCCGGCTGATCACCCACGACGTGTGGGAGCAACTGTCGGCCCTGCTCGACCAGTTGCCGACCCCGGGCGTCCGGGGGTTCGGGCTGCTGCTGCACGGCCTGGTCGACTCGGCTTCGGAGAGCAGCGCGCGCTTCTTCGCCCGGATGCACGGGCTGGTGTGGCTCAACCCTCCCGCCCACGCGAAGGGCGGTCAGCCGGGCGGGATCGCCGGCCCGGCCCTGGCCTTTCCGACCACCTACGCGGTGGGCGGCGGCTTCGGCGCGCCGTCGGTGCCGGAGCGGTTCACCTTGGCGGCGGGTGGGGGCGCGGGTTTCGCGACGGGGCCGGTGCGGCCCGCCGGTGCGGGTCTGCCCTCGGCTGCCGACCCGGGCGTCGCCGCGTCCGCCGACCCGGGCCTGCTCCCGCCGGCGGCTCCGCCGGCCGGGCTCGCCACCTGCAGTGGCGGGGCCCCGGTGAGCGCGCCCGCCACTGCCGAACCGGCCACCACTGCGGGGCCGTTCGCCGCCGAGGCGACGGCGACGACCGCCTCCGCTTCGGCCGGGACTCCCGTCGTCGGGCGCTCGTCCGAGCGGCCCACCTCCTCCGTGGAGCCGACTCGCGGGCCCGCTCCCGAGCCGGCCGCCGAACCGGCCCCACCGGTGGTCGTCGAACCGGCCGTCCCGGCAACGGAGTCGGCCCCGGCCCCCGGGCAGCCCGTCGAGACCGAGTCGTCCGAGGAGGCTCCGGCGCCCGTCGACGCCGAGGCGTCCGAGGAAGCCGAGCAGCCCGAGCAGGCCGCCGAAGCCACCGAGGCGCCTGCTCCCGCCGAGCCCGCCCCGTCGCTCGCCCTCACCGCGCGCTACTTCGGCGCGGCGGACGCCCTGCCACTCGCCCCGGTGAGCAGCGCCGCCGACCGGGACGCCTTCCGCGCCCTCCTCGGCGAGCATTACCAGCGCGGCGCCGGGCGCGTCGAACCCGCCGTTACCCGGCTCCCGGGCCTGCGGTCGACCGGCAGGGACGACTTCAAACCCGACCTGGTCGCCGTCCTGCTGCACCACGAGGGCGCGGACGTGCCCGCCGGGCGGACCGCGGTGATCGCCGAGGCACGCGGCGGCGCCCCCGGCCCGCTCGCCCCGTACTTCGCCTGCCTGGCGTCCGGTCTGCGCCGGCTGCCGAGCCATCACGGCGCGGTCCTGCTAGGCACGGACCTCCCGCCGGAGGTGCTGGAGGCGTACCCGCCCGGCCTGGCCCTCGTCGAACCGGCGCCGGTCACCGGCCTGTCCTCGCCCGCGGCCGACCTCGGCACCGAGGTCGAGTTCGTCGTCTGGTCCACGACGGGGCGCCGGACCGCCGTGTTCGGCGTCGACGGCGAAGTGCCGCAGGTCACCTTCGGCCCGGGCACCGGCTTCGTCGTGGTCGAGACCGTCCCCGGCGACGGCGCGGCCCGGCCCGCCCGGGTGCTGTTGCGCGAGACCGGCGGCACGGCCGCGACCGCGCCGGACGCCGAACGGGACCGCAGCGCCCTGGACCGGCTGCGGGCGTGGCTGGAGCGCCGCGACAAGGTCGCCCCGGCCGACCGCCGGACGGTCGCCCGCCCGGAGCGCTTCCGGCTGACCCCTGGCGCGGCCCTTCCCGAACCCCGTCCCGAACCGCTTTCCGTCCGCGCCGATCCCGACCCGGAGCCAGCTGCCGAGGCCTGACCGGACGACGGACGTCCCCTCCCCTCCCATTCGACCCCGGAGCACGCATGCCGCCCGCCCACGCCCGCAAGTCCCGGCCGAAGGCCCTGCACGTCGCCATGGCCGCCGTGCTGATCACCGCCGTCACCGCGACCGTGGCCAGCGCCCGCCCGCACCGCACCACCCAGCCCCAGCCCGCCGCGACCGGCTCCACGGCCGGTCCGGGCGCGGCCGCCGGCCTGAACGACCCCCATCTGAAGGACATCGCCCAGCAGCTGGTCTCCAGCGCCGAGAACTCCTCGCTGAACTGGAAGGCCCAGTTCGCGTACATCGAGGACATCAAGGACGGCCGCGGCTACACCGGCGGCATCATCGGCTTCTGCTCGGGCACCGGCGACATGCTCGACCTCGTGCAGCACTACGAGCAGCTCAAGCCGGGCAACGCCCTCAGCAAGTACCTCCCGGCGCTCCACAAGGTGAACGGCTCCGCCTCGCACTCCGGCCTCGACCCCGACTTCGCCGGGGACTGGAAGAAGGCGGCCCAGGACCCGGCGTTCCAGCAGGCCCAGCAGGATGAGCGGGACCGCGTCTACTTCAACCCCGCCGTCATGCAGGCGCAGACCGACGGCCTGCGCGCCCTGGGCCAGTTCATCTACTACGACACCATCGTCATGCACGGCCCCGGCGACGAGCCGGTCAGCTTCGGCGGGATCCGCGCGGCCGCTATGCGCAAGGCCAAGACACCCGCCCAGGGCGGCGACGAGAAGACCTATCTCGCGGCCTTCCTCGACGCCCGCCGGGCCGCGATGAAGACCGAGGCCGCCCACGAGGAGACCGACCGCGTGGACACCGAGCAACTGGTCTTCCTGCGCGCGGGCAACCTTGACCTCAACACCCCGCTGGTGTGGAAGGTCTACGGCGAGTCGTACCACATCGACCACTGACGGCGCACCACGCGCAGAGGGGCGGCCGTCACCCTGACCAAGGTGCGCCAACAGGGCTGGGCGCAGAGTCTGGGGGCGGGCGAGCTGGGCTTCGGCGCGGCC
>NZ_JBSFJV010000043.1:0-66250 GCF_053598235.1 Kitasatospora sp. NPDC001159 | reverse complement strand
GCCGGGTCCACCGGGAGACCCGGGGCGCCTACGGGGTTCCGAGGGTGCACGCGGAACTGAGAGCCCAGGGCCGGGTGGTCAACCGCAAACGGATAACCCGCCTGATGCGCGAACACGGCATCATCGGCCGTCACCTGCGCAAACGCTGCCGACCCACCGTCCAGGACAGGAACACGCCACCGGCACCGGACCTGATCGGACGCGACTTCACCGCGGGCGGCCCCGATGTCCGGTGGGTCGGCGACATCACGGACCTGCCGGTCGGCGGCTCATGGATGTACCTGGCCACCGTCATCGACCTGCACTCGCGCCGCCTGGTCGGCTGGTCGCTGGCCGACCACATGCGCACCCGGCTTGTGGCCGACGCGCTCGAAGCCGCGGTCGCGGCACGCGGCGGCCGGGTCGACGGCGTGATCTTCCACTCGGACAGGGGCTCGCAATACGGATCGGCCGAGTTCGCGAGCCTCTGCCGGCGCCACGGCATCCGGCGAAGCATGGGAAAGGTCGGTTCGAGCTACGACAACGCTGCCGCCGAGAGCTTCTTCGCCTCGCTGAAGCGGGAGTTGATGCACGGACCGCGCTGGACCAGTCGTTCTCAGGTGAGGCTGGAGGTGTTCCGGTGGATCTCCTTCTACAACCTCCGCCGCCGCCACTCCACACTCGGCTACCTCAGTCCGATCCAGTTCGAACAGCAGACAGCGGCGTCCCGTAAGATCACCCTCGCCGCATGAAACTCCGGTGTCCATGTCCCGGGGGAAGGCTCAGTTGACGGCATCACCTTCCAGCCGACCGACCGGGCGATCGGCGGGGTCGGCCTGCCCGTGGTGATCGGGGATCTCGCGCGGCTCGACGACGGCCTGGTCGGATACTTCAAGCAGGCCAACAACGGCACGTACGACACCGGTGTCTTCTACACCGCGGCGGCCGATGACATCCCGGGCGTCCAGCGGCCGGCGACGACCAACCTGCTGCTCAAACCGTTCGCTGCCCCGCCCGAGCAGCCCGGGCAGGCGCCGGCGCCGACCAAGGTGCTGATGCTGGTCGACCCGCGCGCCTCGGTGCACGCAACGACCGGCATTCTGCCGACCCAGGCGATCACGATCCCGCCCGATCAGTACCAGCAGGCACTGGGCTCGCTGGAACTCACCGTCCAGACGACGCCAGTGCTGCGGCCGGTCGGCGGGATGGCGGTGCCCTTCCCGGCCGTCCCGGGCTACGGCCAGTCATGGATCACCGAGGAGACGGACGGCCGGACGCCGGCCTGGTCGGTCGATCCGCAGATCGACTCGCCCACGTCCGGGGCCGTGTGGCAGTACAGCCCGCAGTCACTCACCGAGGGATGGCTGCGCCTCAACCCCGAACTGCTGCGCTTCGACCTCGCGGACTCCGACGGCAAACCGGTGGTGACCGCGGGTACCACCACGACACTGGTGCTGACGATCCGCAACACCTTCGCCGTCCCGATCACCTTCCGGCCCGGCCGGCTCACCGGCGAGGACCAGCCGAACGACGGCTCGGTGATCTACTTCCACTTCGGCTTGCTGGTGGCCGAAGCCGACGTCGCCGCGATCCGGATCACCGCTTCCGGCTGGTCCTTCGCCGCGCTTCACGATGCCCGGCACGGCAGCTACTTGGCGGCGACGCCGACGGCACCGGTCACCCTGCAACCCGGCGCGGCCATCGTCCTGAACCTGGACAACGTCGCGGTCAGTCCGACAGCCGGCGCCCAGGCGCGCGTCTACTTCGACTACGACGGCCTTGACGGCTCACCCGACGGGGTGGAGCAAGCCGTGCTGACCGTGCTTCCGCTCAGAGTCCAGCAATCTGACCCGGTTTCAGCCCGGTGTTTCAGGTGCGGTCGGCGAAGCGCAGCACCACCACCGGCGGGCGGTGGTGGGCGATCACCGGCAGGCGCGCGGGAGCACCGGCCAGAGCCAGCCGAGCAGTCCGCGGGAACATCCCTCCCTCCTGCGGCGCCGATCCTCGCACGTTCGGACCACTGCGCGTGCCGGCGCGCGCCAGCTGCGTCAGGCTGGTGCCAGATCCTGTTCGGCGGTCGGAAGGAAGCGGTGATGACGGCAGCGCCGACGACGAGCGCCCTCACGGCGCCCGTCGACCTCAACCACCCGGGCCACTACCTGCACTGGGGCGTGGTCCAGATCTCGGTGGCGAACCTGGTGGTCATCGGCCTGATGGTGGTGGTCTTCGTGGCAGCACTGCTGCTGCCCTTCCCGCACGGGCAGCGTGATGGCGAGTAGCTGGACCGGGGCGGTACGGCGGTATGCCCTGCGGAGGCTGCCGCCCGAGAAGCTCCTCCCTGACACCCAGCCGGCCTACATGGCGTCGTGGATCTACGTCTTCGGTGTGCTCACCGTGTCGGCGCTGGTGGTGGTTCTGGTCTCCGGTGGTGTGCTCGCGCTGATGGGCCCCGGCTGGTGGCACACCTCGAGTGTCGGCAGGTACGTCAACAGCGTCCACCTGTGGAGCGTGGAGCTGTTCATGGCCGTCATGGTGATCCACCTGTGGGGCAAGTTCTTCATGGCCGCCTGGCGCGGCCGGCGGGCCCTGACCTGGATGACCGGCGCGGTCACCTTCCTGTTCTCGATCGGCACCGCGTTCACCGGCTACCTGGTCCAGCAGAACTTCGACTCCCAGTGGATCTCCGGGCAGGCCAAGGACTCACTCAACGCGGTCGGGATCGGTGCCTGGTTCAATGTGCTCGACTTCGGCCAGATGCTGATGTGGCACATCGTCCTGCTCCCGCTCGCGGTCGGGTTGCTGACCGCCTGGCACGTGCTGCTGGTCCGGATGCGCGGGATCGTGGCGCCGATCGGCGCCACCGCCCCCGAGGCCGAGCGGTGACGCCGGCCCAGGTGCCCGAGTCGGACGCCTTCCCCACCCGCCGCTACGACCTGATCAAGGAATTCACGATCGCGTTGGTGGTCACCGCCCTGCTCAGCACGGGGCTGGCCGGCCTGTTCTCCTCCCCGAACGAGACACCTACCACCCTGGCGTCCTGGTCCACGGCCGCACCGAACGACTTCACCGCGACGGCCGTCGCCGAACTGGCCGGCACCAGCACCTCCGCGCAGTACGGCCCGCCCTACAACCACACCCCGGGCGCCGGCCAGAAGATCGGCCCGGTCAGCCTGCAGAGGGCTGCCGGCGTCCGCATCCCCGTCGACCCGGCCGAGGACTTCGTGCTGCAGCCCCTGCGTCGCTCCCCGGAGCCGCCGGAGGCCACCGCCGCGCTCACCGCGTGGGACACCGCCTCCGCCGACCAGCGCCAGTCCTGGAGCTCGGCCTACGCGGATGCCCTGAGCAAGGCAGCCGACGGCGATCCGACCAAGGCCGCCCCCGGCGACTACGGCCCGGTGCCGGCGCTGACCGCCCGCCTGCTGACGCTTGCCCAGGCTGGCTCACTCGACGGCCAGCTGCTGGGCGGGGGCCGCTTCTACCAGACCGACTACACCAAGTCGATGCTCTTCCTTGCCGACGGCTCGTACCTGTCGGACCGGGCCGCCGACCAGCACCTGACCGGCACCCAGTGGGGGATGATGAACGAGACCGGGAACTACCCCGGACAGGCATGGCTGTGGCTCTACACCTTCTGGTACCAGATCGACCCGTTCACGACCTCGAAGAACGCCGACGCCGAAGTCTGGGCCATCATGGCCGTGCTCAGCCTCGCCCTGATCCTGGTGCCGTTCATCCCCGGCATCCGCTCCATCCCCCGCTGGACCAGGGTCTACCGCCTCGTCTGGCGCGACTACTACCGCACGCGGCACTGACTGTGGTCCCTCCCGATCGGACGACCTCCCAGGCATGACCCCACCAGCGATGCGCCGGACGGCGTTCGTGGCACCTGATCAGCGATCGATTCGCTGGTCGCACAGCGCGAAGACGACCGCCACCGGGCCTGCCGTCACCCGCCAGCCGTGCCAGAGCGGTGAGAGGAAGTTCAGAGACTCCCCTGCCGAGCGGTTCCCGTCGGCGGGGGCCGGAACTCAGAGGGTTCTCAGAGGGCAGGAACATGGCGAATCTGCTGATCCTTCGTCAGCATTGGCACTGCAACGTCAAAGCCGCTCCCAGTGGAAGTGCTCCGACGTGCGCTGCCGGGATTCTCCGGGCTCACTGCTGCGCCCGCCCCGGATTTCGACACCTGTCCGGCTTCCTTTTCCTCACGCCCAGGAGGCTCTGATGTCCATGCCCTCCCTCTCCCGTGCCCGCTTACTGCCCAGAGCGGTCGCCGCGCTGCTCTGCCTCGCGGTGTCCTGGATCCACGTCCAGGACCAGGGAGGCTTCCCCGGCGACAAGACACCGCACTATGTCGGCATCGGCTACTACCTACTGGAGGTCGCCGGCGTGCTCTGCGCGGTCCTGCTCCTCGCCGGCAGCCGGCTGCGCGCGCTCCGCGGCGGCGTCCACCCCGTCGAGTGGCTGCTTGCCGCCGGCGTAGCCGTCGGCCCCCTGCTCGGCTTCGTCCTCTCCCGGGGACCCGGCCTGCCCGACTACAGCGACGACAAGGGCAATTGGACCGAACCCCTCGCCCTGATCAGTGTCGTGGTGGAGGGCACCCTCCTGATCCTGGCCGCCACGGTCCTCCTGGCCGCTTTCAGGACGAAGCGGACCATCGCAGGACAGCGTGTGTCCAGTAGTTCCGCCGCCCGCTGACCGAACCGGTACGGGACGGCGGACCGAGACTCCCGCCAGCTCGGGCCAGGCCCCCGCCAGCTGCCGTTCGGCGGGGCTGTCGGTGCGGGTGTCGAGCATTGTGAGCTGGCTTGCAGTGTCCGGTGCCGGTGGTGCAGCCGGTGCCCCACCACTGGCCGGGGCGTGGGTGACCAGACAGGATGTGAGGAGGGCGGGAGGGCCCCGCGCGTTCCGTCTGATCCCTCTCCCCCATGGCCGGGCGCCACCGAGTGCGGTGACCGGAAGCGGGCGAGGAGAGGAAGTGAGAGAAGGCGAGCCATGGCAGACGGTGCGGCGGACCGGTCGGAAGGCTTCGGCGAGCGGCTGCTGGGGCTGCTGCTGGACAGGGCGCGGCTGATGCCGCCGCAGCTGATCGCCCCCCTGATCGCGGAAGAGGTGGCCAGGATCGGCGGCCGTGACGTCTCCATCCTGCTCCAGGACTACGCGCAAGAGCTGCTGGTGCCGCTAGCAGGCAGAAAGCTGCACGTCAGCCAGCCCGAACCGATTGACGACTCCGCCGCCGGCCAGGCCTTCCTGCGCGCGGACACCGTCGAGGTGAAGCAGCCCCACGGCGTCCGGATGTACCTGCCGCTGCTGGACGGCAGCGACCAGGTGGGCGTGATGGCCCTGACACTGGACGCCGTCGGCGACGACGACAGACGCCTGCTGCGCCGGCTCGCCAGCCTGGTCGCCGACATGCTGGTCACCAAGAACGCCTACACCGACCAGTTCTTCCAAGCCCGGCGTCGGGAGCCGATGAGCGTGTCCGCGGAGATCCAGTGGAGCCTGCTGCCGCCGCTGACGATGTCCGTCCCGCAGGTCGAGCTGGCCGGCATCCTGGAGCCCGCCTACCGCGTCGCCGGCGACAGCTTCGACTACGCCCTCAACGACAACATCCTGCACATGGCCGTGATCGACGCGATGGGCCACGGTCTGGACGCCGCCGCGATGGCGACCATCGCCATCGGCGCCTACCGGCATGCCCGGCGGGTGTTCGTCAGCCTGGCCGAGAAGTACGCGTTCATGGACGACGCCGTCTCCCGGCAGTTCGGGCCCGACCACTTCGTCACGGCACAGCTGATGCACATCAATATCGCCACCGGTGAGCTGGAGCTGGTCAACGCCGGTCATCCCGCGCCGCTGCTGATCCGCGACGGCCGGGTCGTGCGGCAGCTGGAGAGCGCGACAACGTTGCCCGTCGGCTTCGGCGGTGAGGAGCCCCGGATCAAAGAGCACATGCTCCAGCCGGGCGACCGGGTGCTGTGCTACACCGACGGCATCATCGAGGAGCGCGTCAACGACGGAGAGCCCTTCGGTGAGGAACGCCTCATCGACTGCGTCAACCGCCTCGCAAAAGAGGCATCACAGGGCGTGCGGGCGGACCTGCGCTGGCTCTCCCACACGCTGAAGAGGGAACGCGGAGGGCGCACCAGCGACGACGCCACCCTCCTCATGACCGAGTGGCACGGGGGCGCCGCCGATCACCTCGCCGAACTCGGCTGAGGATCCGGCCGTCCCGCCCACCGAGAACCGGCGGCCGCCGGATGTCACACGAAATGGGTGGCTCCCGTCATGTTGTCGATCACGAGCCTCGACGTCGGCACGGATGTCCCGTCCCAAATGATCTTGATCATTTGTCAGATGATCTTGACGGACGGTAGGTTTCTGTCATTTGATCTTGATCGACGGCGGGGGTCCAGGTGGCAGTTGCCTCGTTGGTGTACGACGACCCGGCGCTGTCGGCGTTCGAGCTCGACTTCGTCGAGGGCGGCGAGCGCTGTCGGCTACCGCTCGGGCAGGCCTGGAACCGGCGGTTCGAGTCCGCCGATCCGGTGCGGGAGTTCCGGTGGGCCAAGGGCGGGCAGGGTTTCGCGGGCTCGTACTTCTCCGCCACCGTGGGCGACCACGTGGGTTACGAGTCGTGGCTGGAGCGGGACCGGCTGATCCTGCTGGACCGCGAGCCCGAGGTCGTGGGGATCGCCTCGCAGCCGTTCTGGCTGCGCTGGCACGACGGCCTGCGGCAGCGCCGGCACGCGCCGGACTACTTCGTGCGGCTGGCCGACGGCCGGGGCCGGGTGGTGGACGTGCGGGCCAGCGACCGGATCGAGCGGGCGGACGCCGAGGCGTTCGCCGCGACGGAACGGGCCTGCCGGGCGGTGGGCTGGGAGTTCGTCCGGGTCGGCGAGCCGGAGCCGGTGTTCATGGAGAACGTGCGCTGGCTGTCGCGCTACCGCCGGCGCCGCTGCTCGAACCCGGACGTCGCCGCGCGACTGCTCGACGTGTTCGCTGGCGGGGCGCCGCTGCAGGCCAGGGCGGCGCGGGCGGGCGATCCGCTGGTGGTGCTGCCAGTGCTGTTCCACCTGCTGTGGCACGGCCACCTGGTCGCGGACCTGGAGAGCGCGCCGCTGTCGTCGACCACGCTGGTCGGCGTCGGGAGGCAGGCACGGTGATCGGGATGCAGCGGCCGGCCAGGATCATGGTCGGCGCGTGGGTGCACTTCGCCGGGCAGGTCCGGATGATCGTGGGCGTCACCGCGAAGTCGGCGACGCTGTCGGATGCCGACGGCGGCCAGATGGAGGTGCCGATCGGCGAGCTGACCGACGACCCCGACTTCGCCGTGGTCGACCTGCCGGTCCGCACGCCGCTGCCGGCGCAGTCCCAGCTGGAGACGTTCCCGCCGAAGGCGGTCGAGAAGGCGCTGTGGTGGGAGAGCCACATCCTCGAAGTCCTGCACGGTCGCCGCCCGGAGGCCGACCCGGACGCTCCGCCGCACCCGGGCTATGGACCGGGGACGTCGCTGACGGCCCGGCAGCGGGCGAAGGCCGCCGAGCTGACGGCGGCCGGCCATCAGGTGTCGGCCAGCGCGATCGGCAACCTGCGGCGCAGGTACCAGGCCGACGGCGTGCTCGGCCTGGTGGACCGCCGAGCCGCCCCCAGGGCGCCGGAGTTCACCGCGGTCGATGCGCGGGTCGTCGCGGCGATGCGCGCGGCGATCAGCGAGGGCGTCGACGCCTCCACCCGCACCGGGTCGTACCTGATCTGGCGGACCGGGGAGATCCTGCGCCAGACGCCGGAGGCCCAAGGCGTCGAGCTGCCCTCGCGGAGCACGCTCTACCGGCTGCTGGCGAAGCTGACCCGCGGGACCCATACCTTCGGCGCCGCGAGCACCCGCCGCTCCCGGGCCCACGGGGCGAAGACCCCATTCGGCGAGCTGCCGGCGTTCGCGCCGGGCGAGGTGATGCAGATCGACTCCACGCCGATGGATGTGATGGTCCTGCTGGACGACGGCGTCCCGGGCCGGATCGAGCTGACCGCGATGATCGACGTGGCGACGCGCACGCTCACCGCGGCGGTGCTGCGGCCGACCACGAAGGCGGTCGACGCGAGCGTGCTGCTGGCCCGCACGGTCACGCCGGAGCCGCACCGGCCGGGCTGGGCGGAGGCCCTGCGGATGTCACGCTCGGTGCTGCCGCACCGTCGGCTGCTCAGCCTGGATGAGCGCCTGGAGCACGCCGCGGCCCGGCCGGTGATCGTCCCGGAGATGATCGTCTGCGACCACGGGAAGGCGTTCATCTCCCGGAACTTCAAGTCGTCCTGCCGGTTCCTGGAGATCGACTTCCAGCCCGCGCACAAGGGCTCGGGCTTCGAGAAGGGCCACATCGAGAAGATGCTGGCCTCGATCGCGTCGCTGTTCGTCCAGTTCCTGCCTGGCCACCTCGGCCGCAGCACCGACCACCGCGGTCGCCACCCCGAGCGCGATCGGCTCTGGTCGCTGCTGGAGCTCCAGGAGCTGCTGGACGAGTGGATCGTCGCCGTCTGGCAGAACCGGCGGCACGACAGCCTGCGCGACCCCGCGCACCCGAGCCGGATGTTCACCCCGAACGAGAAGTACGCGACCCTCGTCGAGGCCTGCGGCTACGTCCCCGTCGCGCTCGCCGGCGACGACTACATCGAGCTGTTGCCCACCGAGTGGCGCGCGGTCAACGACTACGGCATCAAGTTCAAGCACCGCGTCTACGACAGCCCCGAGCTCGACCCGCTCCGCCGCCAGGACTCCGGCATCGCCGCCAAGCGCGGCCTGTGGGAGATCCACCGCGACCCCTACGACGTCTCCCGTATCTGGGTGCGCGACCACCGAAGCGAGGGCCGGCCCTGGATCCAGGCGACCTGGAAGCACCTGCACCGCGCGCCGGTCCCTTTCGGGGAACTGGCCTGGGACCACGTCAGTCACCAGCTGCCCGGCGCCACCGAGACCGAGATCGCGGACGCGGTCGCCGCCCTGCTCACCCGCGCCCACGCCGGACCCGATCGGCCCGCCGCGAACAAGCCCGGCCGCCGCGACCGACGGGTCGCCGCCCGCACCCGCGCGACCGCCACCGCGGCCGCCGTGCCGCCGAAGGGCTCCCCCACGCCGCCCGCTACGACCCCGGCGCCGGAGCCCACCGACGACGACCAACCGCTGGCCAAGGTCATCCCGCTCGGCCTGTTCGACCCCCTGGAAGACCCCTGGAGACGCACGTGACCGCCCGCCCCACCATCACCGACCCCGCCGACCTGAACGGCGACGAAGCGGCCGGGCGGCACCTGACCACGCTGGAGGGCTGGCGGCAGTTCACCGCCGACCCGCCCCCGCCACCGGAGCTGCTGCCTCGTCAACGCCACGAGAAGCTCGGCGACCTGGACCGGATGCTCTACGACGAAGCCCGCCTCGACCACCACGCCCGCCTGCGGGTCGTCGCCACCTCCACGGTCCGGCATGCGGTCACCTGCGGGCGGCGCCTGGTCCTGCTGAACCGGCACGCCGTCAGCGCCCGGCGCGGGCTGATCCTCTCCGGCCCGGCCGGCACCGGCAAGACCATCGCCATCACCCAGCTCGGACGCGCTCACGAACTCCTCGACCGGGCCCGCCACCCGGGCCGCACCGACCGGATCCCGGTCGTCTACATCACCGTCCCGCCCGCCGCCACACCCCGCATGATCGCCGCCGAATTCGCCCGCTTCCTCGGCCTGCCGGTCACCCGGAGCGCGAACATCACCGACATCACCGAGGCCGTCGTCGGCGTCTGCACCGACACCCGAACCGGCCTCGTCCTAGTCGACGAGCTCCACAACATCTCCCTGACCAGCCGCTCCGGCGCCGAGGTCGCCGACACCCTCAAGTACTTCTCCGAACGCATCCCCGCCACGTTCGTCTACGCGGGCATCGACATCGAACGCAGCAACCTGCTGTCCGGCACCCGCGGCGCCCAGATCGCCGGCCGCTTCACCCTGCTGCCCACCCGCCCCTTCCCCTACGGCGCGGAATGGACCGGCCTGGTCGCCACCCTGGAGCAGCACCTCCTGCTCCACGACCACCGCCCCGGCACGCTCGTCGGCCTCGCCCGCCACCTCCACCACCGCACCGGCGGCATGATCGGCGCCCTGTCCCACCAGATCCGCGGCGCGGCCGTCGACGCGATCCTCACCGGCGCCGAGAAGATCACCAAGAACGGTCTGGACGCCGTCCCGCTCGACCACGCCGCCCAGACCAGCGCCCGCACCGCGTCCTCCGGGCACCGCCGATGACCGAACCGAGCGCCCGGCCGCCGCTGCGGCCCCTGCCGGTCCGTGTCCCTCCCCGGCTCGGCGAGGGCACCGACAGCTACCTCCGCCGCCTCGCGCGGGCCAACCACCTCAAGCCCAGCTACCTCAACGCCCTGACCAGTCCGAGGTCCAACATCGGCAAGCCCGACATCACCCTCCTCGCCCAGCTCGCCGGACGCCGGCCGGCCGACCTGCGGCGCGCCCTCTCCGATGCCCCCGGCAGGCCGCAGCCCGAGCAGCACAAGCCCGCCGGCCTGAGCGAGGCCGGGCAGAGTGAGCTCTTCCGCGGGATCGAGTCTCGCGTCGGCACAGCCGCGCAACGGCGTCCCCTGGCGACTGGTCGCCCTGCGCCACGGACTACGTCGCAAGGACCTGCGCCGATCCCTCCAGCAGCAACCAGTCCGACGGCTGGCCCGGGCCGTGCCCGCCAACGACACCCAGCGCCGCCGCATCCGCGCCCTGGCCGGCACCGGCCTGTCGACCGCGCAGATCTGGGCCCGGATGATGGACGACCACGACACGCCGCTCACCTACAACGCGATCAACGCCTTCCTCCAGCGCACCCGGAGATCCACCACCGCCCGCCGCTGAGCGAACTGGCGGGCGATCAGGTCCAGCTCGACCAAACACCCTGGTCAGACCCCTGATCGCAGCGGCATGCACAGGCAGGAGCCCGACGGCCGAGCCAGGAGGCCATACCGCCGGCAGCCGTACGTGAACTGGATAACTCACCGTTACCGGTCACAGAAGTTGGCTCTGTCGCCATTCAAGGGGTGCTTGCTGAGCATCAACGGCCCGATGGAGGCATCACTCCGATTCGAATCCCGCGCGGGTCGGCGACACGGCTGCACCATCCGGTTCCGGCAGGACCAGCACCAGCGACGGCACGGGGCGCGGCTTCCCAGCGGTGGCGGTGATCATTAAGGTGTGGAAGCTGTGAGCATGCGTGGATCCGGTGACGACCTGTGGGAAGACTTCGTCAAGGAGTTTGAGAAGAACAACGCAGTACGGGAACCGAGTGCCGCCGAACAGGCGCGCCCGCCCGCGCGACGAAACGCGCGACGTCGGCTGCTGCTTCCGGTGGCCGCTGCGCTGCTGGTGGCAGCGGGCACGGGGGCGTACCTGCTCCGGCCGTCGAACCCTGCACCGGCCGCACCGCCCGCGCTGGCTGCGCCGGCAACGCCCGATCGCTCGCCGCACGTGGCGACGCCATTGATCAGTGCTTCGCCGACGGCATCCGGCGCTCCGATCTCGGCGATGCCGCTGTCCGTCCTTCCGACGCAGGTCCAGGGGTACACGCTGGTGGCGAGCGTGGCGCGCTCGAACTGCACCGGCCCGGACACCGTGGCGCCGACCCTCGCCGGGTTGATCACGCAGGGCCACGGCTGTCTCGGAGTCAACCTGGCGCTGTACAAGGACGCCGAAGGCAACCAGTACAACGTGGCGCTGTTCACCATGGCGGACCAGGGCGACGGCGTGCACCTGGTGAGCTTTCTCAGCTCCCACGCCGACTCCTTCGAGGTCGCCGTCCATGTCCCGCCCACGGATTCGGGTCTGCGCCGGTTGCCTGCCGACAGCGGCCGCGTGCAGGGCTTCGCAGCCTACGGGCGCGGTGTGCTCGTCGGTTCGGCCCAGTGGTCCGACGGCCGGACCACAGACCTCGACAAGCTGTCCGATCAGCTCTCGCCGCTGACCGACGCTGTCATCAAGAACGTTCCCGCCTGACGGAGCGCCCCGCCCGACTCGGTCCTCCTCGAAGGGCGCGGCGCCCTCCGGGACCAGGGCGGTTTCAAAGTCCCCAGGGCTGCCACCCGTACACACTGGCCGCATACGCCGAACGACTCGTCCACAACCACAGCTGGGACTTCTGGTGGGACTGACCGACAGTAGTTGCCGAGCGAAGGCGCTTACTCGATGGAGACCCAGACATCGTGGAGAGGGTCCTGCCTGCAGACGAAGATGAGCAGTTCGTCGCGGGCACCGCTGAAGCCCGTCGGATCGTGGAACTCCGCATCGTAGCCGCGCTTGGCGGCTCGGAATTGGTCCTCCAGCGGGGTCCAGCTCTGTGCGCCGCGTTCTCCGTGGGGCATGGTCAGAAGCAGGCTCATCTCCGAGCCGCAACTGCACTGGACCGGCCGAGGGCAGTGTGGCCAGTACGGCCATCCACCGGTCTTGAGCCCAGGTGCCACGGAAAGATCGTTGCGGTAGTCGTAGCCGGGCCCCTCCCCGAGGCTTTCCTGCCAGGCGTAAATACGCGACTGCAACGACTCGGGGAGATCCTCGATGTCGGGGTACTCGGTGATGCGCTCGGGATGCAGAACGCACGGCTCCAAGACGTAGCCGCCGTCCGCCAGGGCACCGCGTGCCGGGAAAGTCGTGTCCGTGAGCGACCCGGCGGCCCGCCAGATGACCTTCGGAGCCGGCCCGCTGTAATGCTCGTGCATCCCTGGAACGTCAGGATGCCGATACGGGCACCACAAGATCTGAACCAGGTCCGTTCCCGCCGGGAAACGGGCCTCGGGTATGTCGGCAGCGTGAAGCTGAACGACGGGAACCATGACGACCGGTTCGTTAGGTGTGGCCGATGCCCACGTCTTCACGGTTGTCCCACGAGGGGCCCTGGCCCCGGCCTCGTCCAGGAACTCCTGCCGCTTGGCCAGCATCCTCCCCAGGGGCGAGTCGGGGTCGGCAACCTGATCGGGGAACTGGGAGATCATCTGTGCGAACTGCTGTTCGCGGACCTCGTCGGAGTGCCGGAACATCGCCAGTTCCTCAGCGGTGGCCTCTCGCTCGATCTGCACCATATGGGGCAGCTGGCAGGTCGGCCACGGCTCACCCGCAGGCCACAGCATCGGCCCGGCCACGGAACTCGCAGCCGACTCCGGTACCCCACGCCGCGGGTGCAGGCGGGTCGCATTCGTCGCATAGACCGCGAGCTCAGGCAGGACAGTGAGGATGTCGACCGGCCGGGCAGGTGTCGTGAACATCCGGCAACGATCTCAGTCCGCCACCCAACGCTGTCAAGATCCGAAGTCACGGAGAGCCACTGCCTGTCGGACGGGAAACGATCACGCGCGTCTCGGGAAGCGGTCTACGAACCGCTCAGTTCGAGCCATGTCAGCCCTACTCGTCAACACCCCTTGAGGGCGGGCCCGTACAGGAGCATCTGGTAGACGGCGAGCCAGTCCTGGGCGGCGATGAACTCCTTCATGCCGGCGGCCAGGTGGGCGTTCAAGGACCTCGGTCAAGATCGTTTGAGAATCGGTCAAGAACATCTGACACGGGACAACGGACCATGGAGCTGCTCGGCTCGCCAGGTGGCCCGGCCCGAAGGTGGCCCACTCGGCTCGCACGGAATTGACCTGCGCGATGGGTCAATTTCGCACTACCGCCGGCAGGTCGGCCACCGCCGCAGCATCGAGGTCTACGACCCGGGCAGCGGCGAACTCATCGCCGATCACCCGGTCGGCGGGTGAATCGCCGAGGCTGTGCCAGCTGCAGGTGCCGTGCCGCCCTTGCCGCGTCTGCGCAGTCCTGCGACGGCGAGGACGGTGGCGGCCGCCAGGGCTCCCGAGACGCCTAGGAGCGCCCGGCCGATGTCGGATCCACGGTGCGGCGCGCCGGGGGCGGGCGGCTGGGCCGACACGCGGGGGAGGGCGGCCGCTGTGTTGACCGGGGCGGCCGGGGCGGGCTGCGTCGCGGCCCCGCCGGTGGGGGCCCGGTTGCCGTCAGGGCTCATCACCACCTTCGACGGGCCCTGGCCGACGTGCAGGTCGGTGATTACCCCGCCGTGCACGGCGTCCACCACAGTGACGGTGTCCCGTCCGCGGTCAGCCACCCAGAACTGCTTGCCGTCGGCGGTGAAGCTGCCCTCGTGGGCGGCGCGGCCGGCATCGGTGCGGCTGACCACCTTGTTGGTGGCCGTGTCGATGATGTCGACGGTGGCACTGGTGACACTGACCACGGCGAGGCGGTGGTGGTCGGGCGAGATCGCCAGGCCGTGCACGTCGACGTCGCCGAGGTACTGGGGGCTGAGCGTGCTGCTCAGTCGCTGGTCGCCCAGCGCGATCGTGCCCAGCGTGGTGTTGGTGGAGGGGTCGATCACCGTGACGGTGTTGGAGGTCTGGTCCGCGGTGTAGACGCGGTCATGCCCGGAGACGGGGATCGACACCGACGTGGCGGCGACGGCGGAGGGCGGCGCCACGTCACTGGCCCGTGCCTGCACGCCGGAGGTGACGGCCAGCGCCGCGGCACCGGCCCCCAGGGAAGCCGCCAGGAAGAAAGCGGCACGAGATGCAGATGTCATGATTTTCTCCACGAATTGCTTGATTTTGGGCATGTGGGCTCACCCGGCCGGCGTGGAAGTGCAGCCGGGGAACAGGACTTGCGGGTTGGTCAGATGGACGGCGGGGAGGGCACCGAGGAGGACGGCGGGGAGGGCAGCGGGGTCACCGGCATGCTGCCGACCACACGGCCGCTCTCGTCCTCCACGAGCAGAGCGGCGATGGACTCGCGTGGCATCGCGGTCATGATCTGGGTGTGCAACGTGGCGCCGATCGCGGCGCGCACGCTCCCGCCCGGCATGCGACGACCGGACGAGTCCTCGGTCATCAGGCGGTAGGTCTGCCCGGGATGCAGCCCGACCAGGGCCACCGGTACCTCGGTCCCCCACGGCTGGGTGACCATCTGCCCCTCACGGGTCAGGGCGACCGCTGCGAGGGGCCGGGCCGGCGCGTGGTCGAGGACCGCCCCCGGGACGAGGATCGCCGCCGCAGCAGCCAGCATCAGGGCAGCTCCGCTCATCGCGATGCGACGCCGGGTCACACGCGTTCTGGCTGCTCGGGAGACATCCTGGCGGATCCGGTGCCCGAGGTCGCACACCGGTGCAAGGCGCTCCCGGCCGTTACCGTGCCCGAGCACGGCGACCCCGGCGGCCGAGGCCGCCCGATGCAGGGTGCGGACCACATCGCGGATTTCCGCTGCCTGGCGGGAGCACTCCGGACAGGAATCCAGATGCTGAACAGCAGCCCCGCGCAACGGCAGTTGGAGCAGCAGCCGCTCGGCCAGCTCGTGACGGACAGCCAGACAGTCGACGTTCATGGTGCCAGCCATCCGTTCTCCTCCAGTACCAGTCGCAGGCTGCGCACGCCGTAATACAGCCGGCTGCGCATCGTCGCGGCCGGGATACCGAGTTCCTCACCCAGTTCAGCGCAGGTCTGGCCGCCGAAGTAGACCCTCACAAGAACCTGCCGGTGCTCCGGGCTCAACCGTCCCAGCGCCTCCTCCAGTTGGATCCTCTCCAGCAGTTGGTCCATGGGGTCGTGCGGTACCGTGCCTTCGCCCGCGGCATCCCCGACCTTCAGTGCCACCGTCTCCCGGCCTCCTCGCCGCCGCAGGGCGTCCACCACGGCATTGCGTGCGATGGCGAACAGCCAGGTCCGCAGGCTGCCCTTGCCCGGATCGAACGCCCCGGATGACCACCAGCCCCGGACGAAGACCTCCTGGACCACGTCCTCGGCGAGTTGGCGGTCCCCCAGCGCCCGGAAGACGAATCCGAACAGCTCCCCGCCGTACTGGTCATAAGCCCGCTGGACGTCGGCCTCCGTGCACAGGGAATGCGGCTCCTGGTGCACGGACGGCACGGATCGGCGGCGTGCCCGCCACGGTGCACTAGCCACCGCAACGCTCATCCGTGTCCGAACCGCAGCGTCCAGCCATGTCACTCCTCGGCCCCGGCCTTGCATTTTCACAGAGGTATACGCGGCGACTGCCTGCCGCGTTGAACGCCCGCGAGAGATATTTCCCGCGGCCTCACCGGTGTTGTCGAGCATCACGGCCGAGCGGCGATGAGGTGGCCTCTGCCAGGGTGCGCCGGCCGGTTCTGGAGGTGTGAGCTGTCACGCTGCCCCGGTGGCTCTTCCCGGCTCCCGTACGAAGACGACCGATACGTGGCTGCTGCCTGAGGACGAGGGCCGCCTCGCGGTGCGATGATTCGAACCCGAGGTCGAGCCGGCGATGCACCAACCCCTGACCGAGCGGACGCGCATGGCCTGGTGGGCCCTCCGGTCAGCGACTCGGCCGGCCGTCGGGGGCTCGCCCGAACGAAGTCCTGACCGAACGTCTCTCGGCAGGTCCAACGGCCGGGCGGTAACAGTTCGTTCCCGATACGGATGTGACGTTTCGCCCAGCCCATCGACCTGTCGCAGCACCCCTGCACCGCCCCATACTCCAGAACCTGACGGACCGACAGATGGAGGAGCACGATGAGCATGGCGGCGGCAGCAGGGACCTGGAAGCTCAGACACCTAGTAGTCCGCTCCGGTGTCCGGGAGGCCTCCCAGCCGTACCGAGACCGTTCCGTGCAGGACTCGACCCGCCGTCAGTTCCTCTTCGAACCGTCGGGTGAACACGTCCAGGCGTACCGTGGGCTCCAGCTCGATCAGTCCGGGTGGCCAGGTGTCCGGCGGGACGAGGATCACCACGACGGCGCCCCGGCCTTCGGCTGCTGCCAGCCAGCCGGGCGAGGCTTCGACGCGCGTGTCCGGCTCCCATGTCTGACGCCCGCCGACCAGCACCAGGCGCTTCAGGCGGCCGTCGCCGACCTCGACGGCTCCGCTCGTGTCCGGAGGCTCACCGGCTGCGAGCGTGAAGCCGCTGTCGACCGCGGCTTCCACCAGATCCGTGTATAGGTCCGCGCCGACCTCCATGATCAGTTCCGCGAACGGCGGCCCCTGCGCCGCCTCGTGCACCGCCAGCGCCCACACCATTGGAGCCCGGGATCCACCGTTGTCCGTTTCGTCAGCCACACCCACTCAACGAGCCGCGGGCACCAGCCGCTCTGATCCCGCCGTGATCGCCGTTCCGGTCCCGCGCACTCCCGACAGGCCGCAGGCCTGGCCGACCGGAGAGTCCGAGGACGTGGTCGGCACGCCGCCCGGCTTCGACGCGATCGCCGACGCGCTCTGCGTCCTCGCCCGTCCGACGTCACCGCACCCCCCAACGAGCACGCCGACGACCTCAAGAGGACCGACCCGAAGCCCGTCATCCGCCGGCCGGGCAGCCACCCCGATGTTGCAATCCGGCCGAAATCATTCGGACGCGGTTCCGGCACGCCTGCTCGCACTCGTCGATCCGTTTGGATTCAGTGATCTCGTCATTCCGGCTGTTCTACGGTCGCTTCCCGGTGGGCCGGGCGGCCTGTGCCGGACGCGAGTTTCGTGGGAGGTTCAGTGAGATCGTCAAGAAGGCGTGCCGGCTTCGTGGCTGCGGTCGGCCTGGCCGGTTCCCTGGCCATGGGTCCTTCCGTCTCGTCGGCTGCGCCCGCGCTCGAGGACGGCCCTCGGGCAGGTGATGCCCTCGGGCAGGCCCAGTCGAGCGCGCTGGTACCTGGGCCAGTGGGATTGTTCGCGCAACCGAAGGGCGGACATGACAGGCCCGGTCAGCCGCGTGTGTGCAAGGGCCTGGTGCCGTACCCCATTCCCGAGCGGTACCGCTCGTACTACTTCTGCGGTGACTGGCGGCTCGGCCCCAAACGGCTGCCGACCCGCGGGCTGCTGGGGAACATCCTCGAAGGCTATGACCGGCTCGGCGGGCTCACCGCGGTGGAGTTCCTGAACACGTGGTGGAACCCTACCCTCGATTCAGGCGAGGGCGACTGGAAGTATCCGTCCGACGACGGCTTCGCACACGATGCTCAGGGCGGCGTGCTCGCAGCGCCGTTGCTGCTCCAGGCGGGCCAGAACCTGATGGTCGACCGGTTCGGCAACGAGTCGGGCCGGTTCCTCTCCCCGGCGGGCACGAAGTACGGGCAGCGGGCGATCCCGCCATCGAGCCTCAACACCATCGACCCCCGCTACCCGTTCGACTACAACCTGTACCGGGTGGCGAAGGACGTCACCGTGTGCGCGGGACCGGCCGCCCCTGCGTTCGAGCAACCGGGCGGGGCGATCCAGTACGTGACGTCGAGCACGTTCTGCCCGAACATCCCCTTCACCACTGTGGCCACGCTGGTGAACAACGGCACCCTGGTACGGGTGAAGACCACGCCGGTGAAGGACAAGGCCGCGCAGACGGAGGAGACGGCCGCGCCGGTGGGGGTGAAGGCCACATCCCGGTGACCTCGTGACGCCGGGGCACGGCCTCCCAGGGCCGGGCCCCGACCTTGTTCCTGGTGGGAGACTGGCTTCATGGACCGGTTCCAGCTGTGCCGGGCCCTCCGGTCGGCCGGGGTCCCTCAGGCGTACTACGAGATCCCCGACTGTCCTCACGGCCCTCACCTGGCCGACCGCTACTTCGTTGAAGAGCGCGCCGGGGTGTGGGTCGTGGGGGTCCATGAGCGCGGCAGACGAGAGGTGTTCGAACGGTTCGCGGACGAGGACGGAGCGTGCCGGTGGCTCTACGACCGCCTGACCGACGAGGGACCGTCCCCCGTCGCGGCCACACCCGAGGAGATGGACACGCTCCTGCACGACGGCGACGGCATTCAGCGGCGGGCCCGCGAGCAGTTCGAGCGGGCCCTCGCCGAGGCCCGCCGCCAGCCCCCACAGGAGCCGCCTGCCGCCGACAGCGGCCCTGCAGCGGACCGACAGTCACCCGATTCCCCATCCTGAAGAGGTCTCGCCGGAGGGCCGAGAGCTGATCGAACAGACCAGGCGTCAGCCCCGATGCCTGGTCTGTTCTCTACCCGGCGCCGGTCCAGGAGCCGGCAGCGGTGGACGGCGTGGTGGAGCTTCCTGCGGTAGAGGGCGCGGGTGCACAGCCGGTTCTGCAACCTCGACGTGGCGGCCGCCTGTCGTCGGGCCGGCGCCTGCACATCCCTGAGGGTACAGATGAACCCACATGTTGCCACCGCGATCGGGTCCTCATCTGAGTCCGCGTGGGTGCCGATCCCCTTCTCGGAGGTGCTCGTCGCCCCGGACACCGGCGCACCGGTCTTTGATGTCCAGGCCGCTGGGCCGGCTGCGTCGTCTTCACCGGCCGCGAGTAGGTAGAGGACGACGGGCACATACTGTGATCAGGCAGATCATCGCGGACGGTCAGCGGCGCCGAGGGCGAGCGCTGCGGCCGGGCCGGAGCCGGCCTCGGCCGCCGCGCGGTGAAAGCACAGTCATCTCTCCTGCCACGACGGCCGCCCGCGGAGCGGGCCGGCGTCCAGGCTGTGGTTGCGTCAGAGTGACGGCGGTTCGGCCGTGGCGTCGCCGACCGCGACGGGAGCGGGATTCCGCCGGCGCAGGGGGCGGGCGTGACCTGGCAACGGTGGACGAACGGATCCGGAGCGCGCGTTCACGGGCAGGAGGTGGGCCGTTTGACACCGTACAGAACCCGCTCGCCCTCGCCGGGGTACTCGGTGACGGCCCACAGCTGGCCCCGGGAGCGAAGGAGGTAGAGGTCCTGGAGGCCCCGTGCGCCCTGACTCCACGTCGGAGTTCTCGTGCTGCCGGGGTGGGTGGTGATCAGGAACTTGTTGACGCCACCGTTGCCGTCGTTGAAGTAGTAGCAGCCACCCGTCGAGAGACCGCCCTGGGTGTATGGGGTGGGCTGGTGGTAGCGGGCGGTTGCGGACCGCGGGTGGCTCCCGGTCCTGTCAGGCCGGCCGGTTGTTCGGCGGCGTGGCCTGGGGGCTGCCCGGATCGGGGGCAGGCAGCGGCCAGGTGGGTTGGGCGAGGTGCTGGCGTAGGGCGTCGAGCCGGGCGAGGTGGGTGTCGAGGGCGGCGTTGACGGTGCTCGTCGTGGCGGCGACTCGTGCTTCGAGGCCGTGGATCCGGTCCAGAAGGTCCTGCCAGCGCTTTTCGGTGGCGGCGAGGGGGTCAGGCGCGGCGTCGGTTGCTGTCATCGCGGAGCTGGGTGGTGTGGTGGGTGAGGGCGTCGAGGCGGGTGGCGAGGTCGCCCTGGCCGGTGCCGAGGTGGGGGCGGATGGCGGCGAGGGGTTCTATGAGGTCGGCGGGGTCGGTGGTGCCGAGGGCGGCGGTGAGGGCGGCCTGGGCGGAGCGGGCGCTGGGGGCGAGTGCGGTCGTGGTGAGCCGGGCGGCGAGGACGCGCAGCTCGGCGGCGTTGTCGCGGGCCCAGGCGGCCACGGTGCGTTCGGCGGCGCGGCGGTCGCGGACGGCCTTGACGCGTTCCGCGCCGGTCCCGGCGGCAGAGGCGGTGGCGTTGGCGGGGCGCAGGCGCAGGTAGCGGTTCTCGGCGGCCTGGCGGCTGGCGACGCCCATGGGGTGGGCGAGGTCGGCCCAGGTGGCGCCGGCGTTGCGGGCGTTCTCCACCAGGCCGGCTTCCCAGCCGGCGAGCTGGGTGCGCAGTTCGCGCAGTAGCACCAGGGCGGCCAGCGCCTGTCCGGGGCCGGCTTCCTCGGGCCGGTGGGGCGCGGCGCTCGCGCCGGGCGGGGTGTTGTCGGGGGCCTGGGCGGTGCGGACGGCGTCGTCGATGGCGGCCAGGGCCGCGGCGGCGGCGAGGAAGGAGGCCGGTTCGACGGGTGTCTCGGGCTTGGTGGCGGGCTTCGGGAGCTTCTCACGCATGTTGTCACTCTAATAATGACTGGTGGGTTTGTCATCGAATGGATGACGTGTTAGAACGGTGTCAGGTGAAAGCGCACTGGCACCCTTTGATCCCACTTGGAGGTGTTTCGCGATGCTGTTGCGCACCGACCCGTTCCGCGAGCTGGACCGTCTGACCCAGCAGTTCCTCGGTACGAGCGGCACGTGGTCCCGTCCCACGCCGATGCCGCTGGACGCGTACCGCGCGGGCGAGGAGTACGTGATCTGCTTCGACCTGCCCGGGGTGGACCCGGAGGCGATCGACATCGACGTCGAGCGGAACATGGTGACCGTCAAGGCCGAGCGCCGGCCGCGCCACCAGGGCGAGGACGTGAAGTGGGAGCTGTCCGAGCGCCCGCTCGGCGTCTTCTCGCGCCAGGTCATGCTCTCCGACACCCTCGACCCCGAGGGCATCACCGCCGACTACGACGCGGGCGTGTTGACCCTCAAGATCCCGGTGGCGGAGAAGGCCAAGCCCCGCAAGGTCGCCGTCGGCCACAGCGGAGGCCGCAAGCAGATCCAGTCCTGACCCGCCCCCGATGCCGTCCCGTACCGCCCCGAAAATCCCCCCGATGGGGCGGCGCGGGACACCCCCGCCACCGTCACTCCCCGAGCCCACCCGCCGCGCGCGGGCCGGCCGGACAGCGAGCAGCCCTGTGCAGGACCAGGGCCCGGTTCCGTTCAGTGCGGGCGCGTGGCGAGATCGACCTCGCCACCGCCCCGCGCCTGCGCCGGAAGCCGGCCCGCGCGCTGGCCGAGCGCCATGAGGTGGTGCTCGACCTGTCGGAGGTGACGTTCATGGACTGCGCGGGCCTGGACGCCCTCGTCCAGGCCCGCGACCTGGCCGACCGTACCGGCGCGCGCTTGGTCCTGCACGGGGTCGCCCACCCCGTCGCCAGGCTGCTCCGCCTCACCGGCCCTACCGTCCGCCTGGCCACGGCCCTCTGACCGCACCGCTCAGGCGACAACCCGGGGCCGGTCCGTTCCTCGTCTGGAAGGAGGACCCGCGGTGACGCTTCGATGGGAGGCGTTCTTGGACCAGGTCCAAGAACGCGGCGAATACGACACACCCGAGGAGGCCGAACGCGCGGCCCGCGTCGTGCTGGCCCTGCTCGGCGCCCACCTTGTGGGCCAGGTCCGCGCGGACCTGGCCGCCCGCCTGCCCGAGGCCATGGCCCTGATCCTGCTCAATCCCCTTGAGGCCGCCGAACCGCTCAATCCCGAGCGGTTCGTGCGCGCCACCGCGGCCTGGATCGAGGGCGCTACCGAGACCACCGCCCTGTGGGACATCGGCGCCGTCCTGTCCACCGTCGCCGACGCCGCCGGCGACGACCTCATGGACCGCGTCCTGTTCCAGCTCCCGCCCGGCTACGACCTTCTCTTCGGCCGCCCACGGGCCGGCCACCGCCCCTGATCCCCTCCACCCGCTTCGCGTCGCCGCGCCGACCGCGCGGCCCCACCCCGGAAGGCCGCCCGCCATGACCCGCTACCGCCGCCTCCTCCAGCAGGTCCGCACCAGCGGCCGCTACCCCAGCGACGAGGAAGCCGAACGCGTCCTTACCGCCGTCCTGGCCCTCCTCGGCTCCCAGCTCACCGGCGACGAACGCTGCGACCTCGCCGCCGCCCTGCCCGAGCGCGCCCGCGCCGTCCTCACCGCCCAGATCCCCCTGCCCCACCCCGTCACCGCCCCCGCCTTCGTCGAAACCCTCGCCCACACCCTGGGCACCAGCCTCACCACCGCCCGCTGGGACGCCTCCTCAGTCCTGGCCGCCCTCGCCACCCTCACCGGCGACCACCTCACCGACCGCCTCCTCGCCCACCTTCCCCGCGGCTACGCTCTGCTGTTCGGCCGCGCCGACCTGGCCGCCGCCGCCTGAAGCGGTAGTCCGGCCCGCGAGCACGGGATCAACGCCGGGCCGGGCCTTCGCTGCCGACGACGCGGCCCATTGGACGAGGTCACCGGCCTGGGACAGGCTCGTGTACGGACACCTTTCCCCGGCCGGAAGGGAGCCCCCCATGTCCCCCCGGTACGGCACACGCTTCGAGAACACCGGTGTCCCCGCGCCGCTGCTGCGGATCACCACCACGACAATCCGAGGCACTGCCCGGGTCCTCCAGCTGCACGGCGAAGTCGACCACGACCAGCGCCAGCGGCTGGAGAGCGCGCTCGAGCGTGCCGTGGCCGAGCGCCCGCCCCGGCTGGTCGTCGACCTCGCCGGCCTGAGCTTCTGCGACTCCACCTGCCTCAACGCGCTCCTCAAGACCCGGATCGCCGCCCGCGCCGCCGGCATGCCGCTCGTGCTGGCCGCACCCACCTCCCAGACCCGCCGACTGCTGAAGGTCACCGGCGCCGACGAGGTGCTGACCATCCACGACAGCGTCCGCGCCGCCCTGGCCGGCACCGCGCATCGGATGAGGTGAGGCGACCGATGGACGGACCCCGGCGCTACGCGGTCACCCTGCCCGGAACCCCCGGCCGGCACGGGCCGCCCGAGGTCGTCGTCGTCCACCCCACCGGCGAGTTCGCCGCTGCCGGGGTGCCGGTGTACGCGGATGAGGCGGGCGCCTTCCGCGTGGCGATCGAAGGAGAGGCGGCGAGGCCGCTCACCGCGCTACCGGGGCCCGGCCACCACACGTGCCTTCACGCCGTGCCGCTGCCCTGACCGGGTGTCCGCGGCTCTTCGCCCCGGCACCGGAAAGCCACTACGACGCCTATGCACGCAGAGTAGTTGGGCAGGCGGAACCAGCTATGTCAAAAACGTGGCCTCACCAGACAAGCCATTGCGCTGACCTGCGGTCCGTCACAACCGCTCGATGGCCCGGATGTCGCCGGTCAGCGCGAAGCGGTGGCACGCGAGCAGCTCCTCGGCGCTGCTGCCGATCTGCGCGCCCAGCCCGGCCGGCTGTCCCGTGACAAGCGATCTCGACCATTTGCCAAATGATCTCGACGGCCAGTGGGTTTCTGTCGCTTGTTCTTGATCGGCGGGGGGAAGCCACGGCTGTTGCCGAGCTGGGCCCGCGCGATGTCGGTCGGCTGTCAGCGGGGACAGCGACCTGTCGGTGGGATGTGAGTGGCCCCCGGGACCGTAAGGACTGGGCGTGGCCGGCTGTGAATGTCCGGGCCCGCTCTTCTTGAGACCACTCCGAGCTTCCGGGAGCCCGCCATGCCCTCCGTACCCCAGGTCCCGCAGTGGGACGTTCACCGGCTGCCTCATGCTCGGGGAAAGAGCTTCCTGGTCACCGGCGGCAACGCGGGCATCGGGTATTTCGTCGCCGAGCAGCTGGCCGGCACCGGGGCCACGGTCGTTCTCGGTAGCCGAGACAGGGCGAAGGCCGAAGCCGCGATCGCTTCCATCGGCTCGCGCGTGCCCGGTGCCAAGGTGAAGCACGTTCCTCTGGACCTGGCCGGTCTCGCTTCGCTCAAGGCATCCGTGGACGCGCTCGGGCTGGACCGCCTCGACGCGGTCGTCCACAACGCCGGCGTGGCGCTCGACCATCCACCGCGCCGCGAAACCCCGGACGGCCACGAGCTGATGTTCGCGACCAACCACCTGGGGCACTTCGCGCTGACCCACCACCTGTCCCCCCTGCTCACGGCGACCCCGGGGAGCCGGATCGTCACCACCGGCAGCTTCGCCGCCAAGTCCGAACGCCTGGACCTCGACGATCTCCAGAGCACGCACGACTACCAGTCCAAGCGCGCCTATGCGCGCTCCAAGCTGGCCCAGATGCTCTTCGCTCTCGAACTCGACCGCCGCCTGCGTGCCGCCGGCAGCACGACGCTGAGCGTGCTCGTTCACCCCGGCGGCGCACTCGACTCCCTCACCCCTTCGCGGCCGCCATTCCATGTCCGGACCACCGGCCAGCGGCTGAGCCGCCTACCGCTCGGCCTTGTCGTCCAGGGCAAGGACGCTGCCGCATGGCCCGCTGTCCGGGCCGTGCTCGACCCGAGCGTGCGCGGCGGCCAGATGTTGAGTCCCCGAGCGTTCGGGCTGCGCGGTACGCCCAGGATCGAACCCCTCTGGAACCACCTCGCCGACACCACGGCCGCGGCACGTCTCTGGGCGGCCAGCTGCGACTTGACCGGCAACGACCCGACGTTCACCGCACCGACAAGGTTCGGTGAGACCGAAGGCCGAGTGACTGAGCGCGGCGAAGCAGACGCCTCGACCGAATGAACTCGGACCTGCGGTCAAGATCGTAAGGACATCGGCCGCCACGGCGGCGTCCATCGTCGCGGTCAGGGCGGGCAGCTCGCGCTCCGGCTCGCCGAGCACCCGATCGGTGCGCCATAGGTATAAAAATGACCAAACCGGGGCGCTTTCCAAGGGATCTCTCATGGACGCATCCGAAGGTGCCGACCATGGCTATCAATGTCCTCACCGCCCCCGGGGAGACTCCCTCTCCCCCGCCGCGTGGCCGCCGAGCCCCGTGGACGTCACCCGCCGGCCAGCCGGGCTACGCCCGGCCCGTGCTGCTCGGGATCGCGGCCGTCGCCGCCGTGCTGTACGCGTGGAACATCAACCACAGCCAGTACCACAGCTTCTACGCCGACGCCGTGCGCAGCATGACGGAGAGCTGGAAGGCGTTCGTGTTCGGGTCGTTCGATCCGGCAGGCACGATCACGCTGGACAAGCTGCCCGGTTTCCTGTGGCCGCAGGCGCTGTCGGCGCGCGTCTTCGGGTTCCATCCGTGGGCGCTGACCCTGCCACAGGTGGTCGAGGGCGTGCTGTCCGTCCTGGTGCTGTACCGGGTGGTGCGGCGGTGGGCGGGGGCCAACGCGGGGCTGCTCGCGGCTGCGGCCTTCACGCTGACGCCGGTGGCCGCGGGGCTGTTCCGCACCGCGGTCGAGGACGCCGCCTTCACGCTGCTGCTCCTGCTCGCGGCGGACGCGGCGCAGCGGGCCGCCCACACGGCGCGGCTGCGTCCACTGCTGCTGGCCGGGGTGTGGGTGGGGCTGGCGTTCCAGACCAAGATGCTGGAGGCGTGGGCGGTATTGCCCGCGCTCGCGGCGGTGTACCTGCTCGCGGCGCCGACCAGTCTTCGGCGGCGGGTCGGGCACGTCGCGCTGGCCGGGCTGGTGACGGTGGTGGTATCGGCCTCGTGGATGCTGGCGGTCACGGTGACCCCGGCGCAGGACCGTCCGTACGTGGACGGCACGACGGACAACTCGGCGTTCAGCATGGTGGTCGGCTACAACTTCCTGAACCGGTTCTCCTCGCTGGGGATGAGCGCGGCGCAGACGGGCAGCGTGCAGGCGGTCCGGGGCGGCGGCGGGGGCGGGGGCCACGCCGGCGGGGCCGGTGCGGATGGCGGTGCGGGTGCCGGTAAGGGCTCGCACGGCGGTCAGGGCACGCAGGGCTCTCAGGGCTCTCAGGGTTCGCCGGCGCAGGCCTCGTCCCAGGGCCAGGGCCCCGGTGGCTGGGGTGGTCAGGGCGGCGGCGGGAACGACGGCGGCTGGACGAAGATGTTCGGCTCGCAGTTCGCTCCGCAGACCGGCTGGCTCTACCCGCTCGCCGCCGTCGCGCTGGTGTGCGGGCTGGCCTGGCGGCGGCGCGAGCCGCGCACCGACGTGCTGCGGGCCGGCTACGTCCTGTGGGGCGCCTGGCTGGGCGTGTTCTTCCTGGTCTTCAGCGCGGGCAGCGTCGGCGGCCACAGCTACTACATGGGTGTGATCGCCGCTCCCCTGGCGGTCCTGGGCGGCGCGGGGACGGTCCTGCTGTGGCGGGGCTTCCGCGAGGGCGGCGCCCGGGCGTGGGCGCTTCCCACCGCGACCGCCGGGACGGTCACCTGGTCGGCCTACCTGGCCCGGGAGTTCCCGACCTTCCTGCCGTGGCTGGCGCCGACCGTGATCGGCCTGGGCGTCGTGGCGCTGGCGCTGCTCGCGGCGGTCGCGCTCAAGCGCGTCACCGGGCGGGGGTTCGCGCTGGCGGGGCTGCTGGCGGGCGTCGCGGCGATGCTGGTCGCGCCGGGCGCCTGGGCGTCGTCGGTGCTGAGCTCGGCGTACGGCAACTCGGGCATGGGCACCGTCGGCCCCTCCGGGGGCGGGCACGGCGGGGGCGGGCGGCACGCGTCGCCGAAGGGGTCCACTGCCGCCATGGCCGCGCCGCGCGCGCAGTACGGCGGGGGCGGTGGCGGGTTCGGCGGTGGCGGGTTCGGCGGCTCCTCGGAGCACCTGACGGCGCCCGAGCAGGCCCTGTTCGACTACCTGCAGGCCCACCGGGGCGGCACCCGCTACCTGTTCGCCGCCTCCAGCTGGAGCGCCGCCTCGCCGTTCATCCTGGCGACGAGCGAGGAGGTCCTGCCGATGGGCGGCTTCAGCGGATCGGCGCCCTCGCCGACCCTGGAGGAGTTCCAACAGCTCGTCGGGAAGGGCGAGTTGCGCTACGTCCTGCTCGGCACCGATCGGCGCGGCGGTGGCGGCGAGTCGGCGGGCGTGACGACGACGGCGCAGATCCAGTCCTGGGTGCGGAGCGCCTGCACCCGGGTGCCGACCACCGACGTGCTCGGCACGGCGCCAGCCGCGGCGCCGGCCGCCGGCGGCGGGCGGGCCGATGACGGCGGCGTCATCGGCCAACAGCTCTACCTCTGCACGTACGCGGGCTGAGAACCGCCCCCGGGAGGCCGACTTCACCGGCCTCCCGGGGCCCGGCGGCCGAAGCCCCGGGGCACGGCGGGCCGGCGGTGTCGGGGCCGCCGGATAGGGTGTGCCGCCAGGGGGCGCGGCGGTTTCGCGGGTGCCGGGGCGGCAGTGGACGCGGGCGGCCAGGGACAGCAGGGCGGGGTCGTGCACGGCCTCGTCGGTGAACTCCTCCAGGGCGACGCCCGGTCCGCCCCCGCCCCGCGGGGCGACGGCCACCGCGAAGGGGGCGGAGAAACGGGCCGCGTAGCCGGAGGGGGTGCGGCCTTGGCCTCGGGCGCCTCGACGACCTGTCCGTGCGTCAGGTGGGCACTCGTACCGCCCGGACACCTCATCAACGACCCCGGCCCCATCCAACCGACGCAAAAACCCGGCAGCGACAGGCAGAGCGCCCAGACACTTCTCCACCACGGACGTCACCACGCGCTCAAGACGCTGGCGCTGGAACCGTGGGCGTGGGGACCGGGAAGTCAGCGACACACCCCGGCCAACGCCCAACCACCGGCCCGGGACACTCCCTGGCCGGTCACACCATACGAAGGTCGACCCACTGAGCGGTGGTGGCGAACGCGCCCCGGTGGCCGGCCTGGCAGGCCCGGACGCCAAGCCCGGTGGCGACGTGGGTGCGCCCGGGTGACTCCCGCCTCCGCTGCGCGCATTGCGCTTATCCCCTGGAATACCTACCGGTGAACATGTGTCATGTGAACACGAGCCCCGCTCCTGGGAAGGCCCCCCATGCCCGCTGACGACGAACTTCACCGTTTCCTCGCCGCCCTCAGCCCCGCCAGCCGCGAAAAGGTGCAGGCGCAGCCCCGCGAGCGGCAGGAGCAACTGGCCGCGGCCTGGGAGACCGAACTCAGCGAGGACACCGATCTGGACACGCTCGATGAGCTGTCGCCTGACGCGGCCGCGGACGAGGCGGCCGAGCGGGTGGTACAGCACTTCTTCGAGTAGTGACCCGCGGGGCTGATTGGCGCTTGGGGAGGATCGGAGCTCACCACCGGGTCCCGTCAGCGGTCAGCGGCCCGGAGGGCAGCAGAGGCACAACCAGGTCGACGTGGTCCCGGGCCAACGGCCGACCAGGGTGACGCCGGGCACTGGGTCCCACCGAGGCCCGGTCGGCAGGGCGTGGAGGGGGCGCAGCCGCGGTGTGGTGTCGCTGTCGGTGATCAGTGCGGTGAGTTCCGGGGCCCAGCCGTCGAACTCCTGCACGATCCGGGCGGTGGCTGCGGCCGGGTCGGTGAAGTCGGTGCCAGCGAACCACTCCTGGGGCCGGGACAGCATCACGTAGGTGTGCAGGGTCGCGCCCTTCTCCAGGAGGGCGCCCAGCTGCCGCTGCCCCGGCTCGATCGCGAACATCGACCCGCCGCGGCGGACATCGGCGGACCGTTGGGCCTCTAGGAGCGGAACGTGCGGCGGTAGGTGTCCGGGGGAACGCCGACCGTGCGGTGGAAGTGGCGGCGCAGCGTGGTGGCGGTGCCCATCCAGGTCGCGCTGGCGATCCGCTCGATCCCGTCGCTCGTGGTTTCCAGCAACTCCTGCGCGTGGCGGATCCTTTGAATGAGCAGCCACTGCAGCGGCGTGGTGCCGGTGACCGCCCGGAAGTGCCGGCCCAGGTGGCGCGAGCTCATGCGGGCTTGCCGGGCGAGGTCCTCCACCGTCAGCGGCTGGTCGAGCCGCTCCAGCACCCACGGGAAGAGTTCGGCGAGCGGGTGGTTCTCCGGGGCGGGCACCGGAGTGGTGACGAACTGGGACTGGCCACCGTCCCGGTGCGGCGCCACCACCAGGCGGCGTGCCACGGTGTTGGCGACCGCGGCACCGTGGTCGAGGCGGACCGAAGAGGCAGGGCCATGGGACGGACGGTCGCGGTGTTCGGGGCGTACGGGCACACCGGGCGGTTCGTGGTGGCGGAGCTGCGGGAGCGGGGCTTCCACCCGGTACTGGTCGGCCGGGACGTCGGCAAGGTGGCGGCGCTGGCGGCCGAGCACCCCGGCAGCGAGGCGCGGCCGGCCTGCCGCCCGCTCCCGCCGCCGCGGGCACACCGCCCCGTAGACCCGCGCCTCGTGTCCGAGCGTCCAGGAACGGAGCGCAGGCGGCCGGGTCCCGGGGAAGAGGGGGGTGTTCCGCGGGACCCGGCCGGTGGGAGGCCAGCAGCGCCGAGCCGCGGCGCGGCTGCTCTGCTCGGCGGCCCGGTGGTGCTGTGGTGGGGCCGCCGTGGCGGGAATGCTAGACCCGCTGATCGGTCAATGGCCAGGGATTTGACCTGCAATCTTTCGGCCGCGAACATGCCATCTGCCGACCAGGTGATCGTTTGCCGGACAGGCCTTGGTTGGTTCCTGCTCCACCAGTGGCGTGCCTGTCACACCTGGAACCGCACCGGCAGGCTCGTCAGCCCCCTCAGCATGGTGCTCGGCCGCCACACGAGGTCTGCCGGGTCGGCGTCGAGAGCGAGATGGGGGCGACGCTCCATCAGGACGCGGAGAGCGATGGCGGCTTCGACCCGGGCGAGGGGGGCTCCGAGGCAGTGGTGGATGCCGTGGCCGAACGCGAGGTGGCTGCCTGGCTTGCGGTAGATGTCGAACCGGTCCGGGTCGGGGAAGTGGCGCGGGTCGCGCGAGGCTGCGGCCAGGGAGACGAGGACGCTGTCACCTGCCGGGATGGTGGTGTCACCGATCTGTACCGGTTCGGTGGCGAAGCGGAAGGCCGCGGACTCCACCGGACCGTCGTAACGGAGAGTCTCCTCGATCGCGCTGTCGATGAGGGCGGGATCGGCGCGCAGGGCGGTGAGCTGCTCGGGGTGGGCGAGCAGGGAGAGGACCGTACCCGAGATGAGGTTCACGGTGGTCTCGTGGCCCGCGACGAGAAGGAGGAAGGCCATCCCGAGCAGTTCCTCGGCAGAGAGCCCGTCGGCAGGCGGGGTGACGAGCGCGCTGAGCAGGTCCCGGCGCGGGCTGGCCCGGCGTTCCTCGATGAGAGCTGTGAGGTGGCCGGTCATGGCGCCGACCGCCGCGCCGGCGGCCTCCGGGGAGCTGGGCGCGACCAGCTCGGTGGACCAGGCGTGGAAGCTGCCGCGGTCCGCCGCCGGTACGCCGAGCAGTTCGCAGATGACGGTCATCGGCAGCGGCAGCGCATAAGAGGCGACAAGGTCGACGGAACCTGCGCCGGACAGCGCGTCGAGCAGTCTGTCGGCGATCTCCTGTATGCGGGGGCGAAGCGCCCGGATCCGGCCGGCCGTGAACTCCCCCGCGACCAGCCCGCGCAGCCGGGTGTGCTGAGGTGCGTCACTCTGAAGCATGTTGACCCCGAGGGCGTGGCCGCCGTCGTCGGCCCATGAGGAGGAGTACCGGATGTCGTTGCTCAGCCGGGGATCGGTGAGAGCAGCGCGGGCCTCGTCACGGGCGACGACCAGCCACGCCTCGCCGGATCCCGGGACGAGTACCCGGTGAACCGGCCCTTTCTCGCGGAGCGCTGCGTAGACGGGGTACGGGTCGACGGTGACGTCAAGACCCGAGGGAGACAGTTCCTGAAGCGTCGGAGCGGGCATGCGCTTTTCCCCCTTGAAAAACGGGGAGTACTCCCCGGAGATGGTCCGACCCTACCAAACCGGGGACGTTCCCCCACTTTGCCTGGCTGTGTCGCGGCGAAGCAGCACCTCGGGGATGCAGCCCGACTGGCGTTCCGGGCGGTGGGCCGGGCGTGACTTCCGGGAAAGCGGGGATCGCGCACACCGGCTGACACGACTCCAGCCAGATGCCTATTCGGAGGAAAACGACCGGGATTAAGGAAGGACTAAGGAACGGTTATTGTTCGCCGCCCCTCCTGGCTGGGTCTTGACTATTCACCAGTTCGGTCGGAAGAGTGCAGATTGGCCCCATACTTTTTCGGGCTGCTCCCACTCCTCAACCGCACATAAGCGGAGATCCTGCACATGCGCATATTCACTTCCGCCGCCGCGCTCGCGGTCGGCGGCTCGCTCGTACTGGCCGGCCTCCTCGCGCCGGCCGCCCAGGCCGTCGGTGCCGATCAGGAGTGCCACGGCCTCGGGGTCGCCAACCTCTACGGCGAGTTCATCGAGGGCGACGACACCCACACCCCCGACGCCGAGGGTGCCGTCGCGGTCGGCGGCAACGCCGACTTCACCGGCGGCTTCTCCGTCGGCCAGGAGCTTGCTGCCGCCGAGGTCGAGTCGCTGCCCGGCAGGAACGCGCTGGTGGTGGCCGGCCGGATCACCGGACAGAACACCCAGGTGACGAAGGGCAACGGCGTCTACGGCTCCAAGGCCGACGGCGCCGTCGTCCAGGCCCACGCCGGCACCATCACCCAGGGCGCCTCGCCGATCGACTTCAAGGCCGAGTTCGCCAAGCTGCGCGCCGCCTCGACCGTGCTGGCCGCCGCGCCGCGCACCGCCGGCACCAGCGTCGTGGCCGACACCGGCAAGCTGACGCTGGCCGGCACCGACGCGAAGTTCAACAGCTTCACCATCGACGCGGCCACGCTCCAGGGCGCCAAGGACGTCTTCCTCAGGGTGCCGGCCGGCGCGGTGACCGTGGTCAACGTGACCGGGGGCTCGTACGACATGGCGGCGGCCGGCACCACCAGCTTCCACCTGTGGGACGAGGGCAAGTCGGCCTTCGTCCTGGACGACAAGCTCCAGAGCGCGGCGGGCGGGGCGATCCGGGCCAAGCTGCTCTGGAACTTCCCGACCGCGACCAAGGTGGTCAAGAACAGCCAGGCCGCTTGGGCCGGCACCGTGCTCGCGCCGAACGCCGCTTTCGACCTCGGCAGCGGCGGCCCGGTCAACGGCTCGGTGATCGCGGCCTCGCTGACCGGCAAGGGCAGCGCGGAGACGCACCACTACCCGTTCACCGGCTGCCTGCCGGACACTGTCGTCCCGACGCCGACCGGTACGTCGACCGTGCCGCCGGTGGTGCCGACCGGCACCCCGACGGGTCCGGTGACGACGAGTTCCCCGACCAGTCCGTCCGGTACCCCGAGTGTTCCGGCCACCGGCAAGCCGAGCACGAGTGCGAGTGCGAGTGCGTCGCCGAGTCCGTCGTCGTCCTCTTCCTCCGCCGCGACGGCCGCGCCGTCCGCCTCGGCCAGCCCGTCGGCGCAGTCGAGCACGGACGGCAGCCTGGCACACACCGGTTCCGGCCCGGTGATGCCGTTGGCGATCGGCGGCGCCGTGGTGCTCGCGGCCGGTGGCGGGATCGTGGTGGCCGCCCGGCGGAAGGCGGCCAGGAAGGCCTGAGCGGCCGAATCGGCCCGAAAAGCCCAAATGTTCGTCGGCTGATTGCCGAGGCGCCCCCGGTGATCGAATCCGATGACCGGGGGCGTCGTTCTGCGCCCGAGGTGACAAAGTTCATTCAGGTTTGCCGAATGCACATTCTTCGAGGTGGCGGCTGTGATGGACTGGTCAAGCATCCGGAAACGGACCGACAGGCGAAATCCGGCTCTCCTGCTTGACGTGTGGCTCAGGCTGTTGGGCCGGTCGGACCCTGGTCCGTGGGCCGGAGGGCGCCTCGCTCCACCTCACGGCACCGGCAGCTCCCGTCGGGTGCGCAGGGGGCCCGTGAGAAGGAGCAGGGCGCAGAGCGCGTTGCCCGTGTACAGGAGCCACAGGGCGCCCCGGTCGCCGAGGACGGTGCCCAGGGTTCCACCGAGGAGGCTGCCGATCGGAATCGTCCCGTACATCACGAAGCGGATGCTGGAGCTGACCCTGCCGAGCATGTCCGGGGGGCAGTAGGCCTGGCGGAAGCTCACGATGATCACGTTTCCGGCGACGACCCCGGTCATCAGGCAGAAGTCTCCGACCAGGAAGGCCAGCAGGCCCGTGCCGTCCGTGGTGAGCGGGATCAGCAGTCCGAACGGGCCGCTGCAGAAGGCGCAGAGGATGACCGCTCGGGCGGTGCCGAACCGGCGGGCCAGGCGGGGCGAGATCACTGCGCCCAGGACGCCGCCGAGGCCGGTCAGGGCGATCAGGACGCCGATGACGCCGCCGCCGGCGCCGACCGTTCGGCTGAGGAAGACGATCGCCAGGCACTGGGCACCGGCCAGGAACAGGTTCATCGCCGCGTCGCACGCCAGGATCGTCCGCAGGAACGGGTCCCGGGCGAGGAACACGATGCCCTCCCGGATCTCGGCGGCCAGGGACCGGTCGGCTCCCGCCCGCTCCGCGCGGCCGGGCGGGCTCTCGCGGGCGCGGATCCGGGTGAGGAGCACGGCCGAGATCAGGAAGCTCAGGCCGTCGGCGAGGAAACCCAGGGCCGCGTCCGCCGTCTGGGCCAGCACGCCGCCCGCCCCCGGGGCCGCGACCTCGGCGGCGGACTCGCTGGTCTGCAGCTTGGCGTTGCCGTCCGCCAGTTCCTCCTGCGGCAGGAGGGCGGGGATGTACGCACTGTAGGCCGCACGGAAGAACACGTCGGCGGTGCCGGACAGGAGGGCGACGAGAAGGAGTTGACCGGTCGTGAGGAGGCCCAGCCAGTCCGCCGCCGTCAGGGAGAGCATCAGCACCGCCGACACCGTGTTGCACACGATCATCACCGGTCGGCGTCTCGTCCGGTCGGTCCAGGCTCCTACGGGCAGGCCGAGCAGAAGCCACGGCACCCAGGCCGCGGCGCCCAGCAGGCCCATGGTGAAGGAGCCGGCGTCCAGTGTGTTCACCGCGATCAACGGCAGGAGCACGCGGGTGGTCGCACTGCCGAACTGGCTGACGGACTCGCCGGCCCACAGGAGGCGGAAGTCGCGCCGGCGCAGGGCGCCGGACATCGTGCTCATCGGCGGACCACGCCCTCGCACAGGAGCGCGGCGATCTGCGAGGCCGGTTTCGCGGCCATCATCTCGCCGTGCGTGCACGGTGCCTCGTGGTGGTCGACGCGGCCCGAGATGTAGGGCTGCCAGGTCCCGGGCCCCGGTGCGTCGGCCTCGTGCGCGGCGCCGACGAGCGTGAGGTCGCCCCGGAAGACGCCCGGACGGTGGGCCGTGGCCAGCGTGTCGTGATGGACGTACGCCTCCCCCAGCGCGGCGATGGTCCCCTCGTCGAAGGCCGCCAGCGGGCCGTCCGCCGTCCGGGCCGCGCGGACGAGGTCGGCGAGGGTCATCGGGGCGAACCTCGTTGCGCAGGACGGCTCCTGTGCCGGGTAGCCGAGCGAGTCCAGCAGGTCCCGCAGGGGGTCCGCCGCGGCCGTCCCGGTCTGTGGCTGCGTCTCGGTGGCCGGGTAGCCGTCCAGGAGCACGAGGTGCGCCACGTCCTCGCCGTCCGCCTGGAGCCGCACCGCCACCGCGTGGGCGACCAGCGCGCCGAACGACCAGCCCAGGAGGTGGTAGGGGCCGCTCGGCTGGACCGTGCGGATCAGGGTGGTGTAGTCGTCGGCCATCTCCGCGACGCTCGCGGGCCGCGCCCCCGGCTCGCCGAGACCACGGGCCTGCAGCGCGTGCACGGGCCGGTCCGGGTCGAGGTGGTCGAGGAGGGCCCGGTACACCCAGCCGGTGCCGGCGCCCGGGTGGACGCAGAACAGGGCGGGCTCGCCGTCGGCGCCGGACCGCAGGGTGACCAGGGGGGCGAGCGCGTCGTCCGTACCGCCGGGCTCCGTGCTCGGTACGCGGGCGGCGAGGCCCGCGACGGTGGGGGCCGCGAAGAGGTCCTGGACACCCAGGTCCTCGCCGAGGGCCTCTCGGACACGGGACATCAGCCGAGCGGCCAGCAGGGAATGGCCGCCGAGGTCGAAGAAGCCGTCGTCGGCGCCGACGGAGTCGTGGGGCAGGCCCAGCGCTTCGGCGAACAGGCCCGCGAGGACCTCCTCCCGCCGGGTCAGGGGTGCCCGTCGCACCACTCCCGCCGTGTGGGCCGGATCCGGTGCGGGCAGCGCCGTCCGGTCGAGCTTGTCGTTGGGCGTGCGCGGGAACGCGTCGAGCACGACGACCGCGGACGGGACCATGTGGGCCGGCAGGGCCCCGGCCACGTGGGCGCGCAGCGCGGAGGGCTCCACCGCGGCACCGTCCTGGCCCGGGACCACGTACCCGACCAGCCGCTTGCCGCCGCCCGGACCGTCGGACCGTAGGGTCACGGCGGCCTGGGCGATGCCCGGGGCTGCTGCGAGCACCGCCTCGACCTCACCGAGTTCGACGCGGAAACCACGGATCTTCACCTGGTCGTCGGTGCGGCCGAGGTACTCCAGCCGCCCTTCACGGTCCCAGCGCACCAGGTCGCCCGTGCGGTACATCCGGGCGCCCTCCTCGAACGGGCACGCCACGAACCGCTGGGCCGTCAGCCCCGGCCTGCGGTGGTAGCCCCGCGCCAGCCCGGCCCCCGCGAGGTACAGCTCGCCCCGCACGCCCGGCGCCACCGGGCGAAGCGCCGCGTCGAGGACGTACGCGCGGGTGTTGGCGACGGGGCCGCCCACCAGGGGGTGTTCGCTGCGGGCGGTGTCCCACCACAGGGCGTCGACCGTGCACTCGGTGGGGCCGTAGAGGTTGTGGCAGAGCATTCCCGGCGTGGCGCGCAGGCGGCTCCAGAGCTGTTCGTCGGCTGCTTCGCCGCCGATGAGCAGCATGCGGGGCGGGGCGTCGAGCAGGCCTTCCGCCACCAGTTGGGCGGCGTGGGTGGGGGTCACGTCGACGACGTCGAGTGCTGCGTCGCCGATGTGCCGGACGAAGGCTGCGGCGTCGCGTCGGACGTCGTCGCCGATGAGGTGCAGTTCGTGCCCGGCGACCATCCACATCAGGGCGTCCCAGGAGGCGTCGAACGACAGAGAGGCGGTGAGTGCCACGCGCAACTTCCCTGTGTCGTCGGCTCGTTCGGCGACTGGGATGGTGTGGGTGCGATGGAAGGCATGGAGGTTGCGCAGGGCCGCGTGGTCGACGACGACGCCCTTGGGGCGGCCGGTGGAACCGGAGGTGTACACCAGGTACGCGGCGTCGGCGGGACGGGGCGCGCGGGCGGGGCTCTCGCAGGGCTCGGCCGCGGTCGCGTTCTGGTCGTCGGTGAGGAGGAGGGGGATGTGCGGGACCGCGTCCAGCGGGAGCCGGTGGGTGGTTTCGCGGTCGGTGACGAGGAGCGCCGGGGCGCAGTCCGTCAGGATGTGGGCGATCCGCTCGGCGGGGTGGTCCGTGTCGACGAACACGAACGCCGCGCCCGCCCTGAGGACGGCCAGCAGGGCGCACACGGCTGCGGGCGAGCGGGGCAGGGCGAGCGCGACCACCTGCTCGGGGCCCGCGCCGGCCCGTGCGAGGCGGTGGGCCAGGCGGTTCGACCGGGCGTCGAGGTCGGCGAAGGTGATCTTCGTGGCGCCGTGCACGAGGGCGGTGGCCCGCGGGGTGCGGGCGCACTGGGCCTCGAACAGTTCGGGGAGGGTGGCGGGCGGCACCGGCAGCGCGGTGTCGTTCCACTCCGTCAGCAGGCGCTGCAGGCCGGCCCGCGTCAGGGGGTCGGCCGCGCCGACGGGCCGGTCGGGTTGCGCCGCGAGCAGGCGGAGCACCCGCTCCAGGGCGGCGGCGATGTCCTGGGCCGTGGCGTGGTCGAACAGTTCGGCCGCGTACTCCAGGAAGCCGCCGATCCCGGCGGGGGCGCCGTCGGCGGCGCGGCGTTCCTGGACGTCGACGGTCAGGTCGAACTGCGCGACGTCGAAGCGGAAGGGTTCGCTGCGGACGTCGAGTCCGGCGAGTTCGAGCGCGGCGTCGGCACCGTCCTGCACCTGGAGCAGGATCTGGAAGAGGGGGTGGCGGGCGAGGGAGCGTTCGGGGTTGAGCGCCTCGACGACCCGCTCGAAGGGGACGTCCTGGTTCTCGTACGCGGCGAGATCGGCCTCGCGTACGCGGTGGAGGAGTTCGCCGAACGTGGGATCGCCGGAGACGTCGGTGCGCAGGACCAGGGTGTTGACGAAGAAGCCGACCAGGTCGTCCAGTGCCTCGTCCGGGCGGCCGGCGACCGGAGTGCCGATCGGAATGTCGGTGCCCGCACCGAGGCGGGACAGGAGGACGGCCAGGCCCGCCTGGAACACCATGAACAGGGTGCAGCCGTGTTCCCGGGCCAGGCCCAGCAGGCGGGCGTGGAGGTCGGCGTCCAGTTCCACCGGCACCGAGCCCCCCGCGAAGGTCGCCGTCGCCGGACGGGGCCGGTCGTAGGGCAGGGCGAGTTCCGCCGGTGATGCGGTCAGCTCCTCGCGCCAGAAGGCGAGCTGGCGTGAGATCAGGCTTTCCCGGTCGTCCTCCTCGCCCAGAACCTGCCGCTGCCACAGGGTGTAGTCCGCGTACTGCACCGGAAGCGGCGCCCAGTCGGGGCCGTGTCCCTCGGTCCGGGCCCGGTAGGCGTCGGCCACGTCGCGGAAGAGCGGCCCCCAGGACCAGCCGTCGAGTGCGATGTGGTGGACCACCAGCACCAGCACCCACTCGTCCGCGCCGACGGCCAGGAGCGCCGCGCGCACGGGCGGGCGCGCGGCCAGGTCGAAGGGACGGGCCACCAGGGCGTCGAGGGCCTCGGCGGTGCCCTCGGGGCCGCACGGCACGACGTCGAGGGGCACCGCGACGTCGGCCGGCAGCACCTGCTGGTAGGGCTCGCCGTCCTGTTCCGGGAACACCGTCCGCAGTCCTTCGTGGCGGGCGATGACGTCGGCGAGGGCCCAGGACAGCGCGTCGGTGTCCAGCCGGCCGCGCAGCCGCAGGGCGAACGGGCAGTGGTAGCCGGTGCCCTGGCCCGCGCGGCTCAGGAACCACAGGCGGCGCTGGGCGGGCGACAGGGGCAGGGTGTCCGGGCGGTCCGGGGCCGGGGTCAGGGCCGGGCGGGCGTGGCCCGGGCCGTCGAGGTCACCGAGGCGGGCGGCGAGCCCGGCCACGGTGGGGTGCTGGAAGAGGTCCCGGATACCGAGGTCGCCGCCGAGGGTCGCACGGATGCGGGAGAGCAGGCGGGTGGCCAGCAGGGAGTGTCCGCCGAGGTCGAAGAAGCCGTCGTCGGCGCCGATGGCGGACAGGCCGAGCACCTGCGCGAAGAGTTCCGCGAGGATCTCCTCGCGGGGGCCGCGCGGCGCCCGGGAGGAGGTCTGCGCGGTGAAGTCCGGTGCGGGCAGCGCGGCGCGGTCCAGCTTCCCGTTGCGGTTCATCGGGAGCGTCTCCAGGGCCACGACGGCCGAGGGGACCAGGTGGTCGGGCAGGCCGGCGGCGAGCCGCTTGCGCAGGGCGCCGGCCTCCACGGTGCGGCCCGCGGCCGCGGTCACGTACGCCACCAGGCGCTTGCCGCCGGGGCCCGTGTCCCGGGCGATCACCGCGGCCTGGGCCACCTCGGGGCAGCCGCGCAGCGCGGCCTCCACCTCGCCGGGTTCGATCCGGAAGCCCCGGATCTTGACCTGGTCGTCCGCGCGTCCCAGGTATTCGAGGCGGCCCTCGCGGTCCCAGCGGACCAGGTCACCCGTACGGTACATGCGGCCGCCGGCCTCGAAGGGGCAGGCGACGAAGCGCCCCGCGGTGAGCGAGGGGCGGTTGAGGTAGCCGCGGGCCAGGCTCGGGCCGGCCAGGTACAGCTCGCCGGGTACGCCGGGGGCGACGGGGCGCAGCCGGTCGTCGAGCACGTAGGCGCGGGTGTTGGCGATCGGGCGTCCCACCAGCGGCTGCTCGCTGTGGGCCGCATCCCACCACAGGGTGTCGACGCTGCACTCGGTGGGGCCGTAGAGGTTGTGGCACAGCATCCCGTCGGCCTCGCGGACCCGGGTCCACAGGGCTGCGCCCGCCGCTTCGCCGCCCAGCAGCAGCACCTGGGGTCGGTGCGCGGGGTCGTCCAGCAGTCCCTCCTCGACCAGTTGCTCGGCGTAGGTCGGGGTGACGTCGAGGGCGTCGATGCCTGAGCGGGCGATGTGCCGGACCAGGGCGGCGGCGTCGCGGCGGGTGTCGTCGTCGATCAGGTGGAGTTCGTGGCCCGCGACCATCCAGAGCAGGCCCTCCCAGGAGGTGTCGAAGGAGAGCGCGGCGGTGAGTGCCATGCGCATCCTGCGGCCGTTGCCGATCTCCTGCGCGCGGGAGATGACGCCGGCTCGGTGGAAGGCGTACAGGTTGCGCAGTCCGGCGTGGTCGATCACCACGCCCTTGGGTTCGCCGGTGGATCCGGAGGTGTGGATGACGTAGGCGGCGCTGTGGGGGTGGAACTCGCGACCGAGGGGTGTGTCCGGGAAGTGGCCGGGGGCGTCGGCGAGGACGTGGGCGGCGCCGGTGTCGGGGAGGGTCGCCGTGGTGGCGAGGTCCGTGACGACGGTGGTCGTGGTGCGCAGCAGGCGGGCGATGCGCTCGGGCGGGTAGTCGGTGTCGACCGGGACGAAAGCGGCGCCGGCCTTGAGCACGGCGAGGAGTGCGATCACCGAGACGGCGGAGCGGGGCAGGGCCAGGGCGACGAGGTGCTCGGGGCCGACCCCGTGGTCGGCGAGGCGGTGCGCCAGGGTGTTGGCGCGTGCGTCGAGTTCGGCGAAGCTCAGGGCCGTGTCCTGGAAGACCAGGGCGGTTGCGTCGGGGGTGCGGGCGGCCTGCGCCTCGAACAGCTCCGGGAGGGTCTGCGGCGGGACGGGGACCGCGGTGTCGTTCCAGTGGATCAGGACCTTCTCGCGCTGTTCGGCGGAGAGGGGGTCGACGTGGGAGAGCGGCACGCCGGGGTCGGCGGCCAGGCGCTCCAGTGCGCGGGCGATGCCGGCCGCCAGGTCCGTGGCCGTCTCGCGGTCGAAGAGGTCCGTCGCGTACTCCAGTGCTCCGGTGGCCCCGGCCGGGGTGCCGTCGCTGCCCGTCCGCTCGTGGAAGTCCACCGTCAGGTCGAACTTGGCGATGTCCCAGCCGACCGGTTGCTCGGCGCAGCGCGTGCCGGGCAGGGTGAACGCCGGGCCGTGTCCGCTCTCCAGCGTCATCATCACCTGGAAGAGCGGGTGGCGGGCGAGGGAGCGTTCGGGGTTGACGGCACCGACGACCCGCTCGAAGGGGACGTCCTGGTTCTCGTAGGCGGCGAGGTCGGCCTCGCGTACGCGGTGGAGGAGTTCGGTGAAGGTGGGGTCGCCGGATATGTCGGTGCGCAGCACGAGGGTGTTGACGAAGAAGCCGACGAGGTCGTCGAGTGCCTCGTCCGAGCGGCCCGCGACCACGGTGCCGACGGGGATGTCGGTGCCCGCGCCGAGGCGGGACAGGAGGACGGCCAGGCCCGCCTGGAGCACCATGAACAGGGTGCAGCCGCTTTCCCGGGCCAGGTCGAGCAGCCGGGCGTGGAGGTCGGCGGGCAGGGTGACGGGGACCGAGCCGCCGGTGAAGCTCGCCACGGCCGGGCGGGGGCGGTCGTGGGGCAGCGCGAGCTCTTCCGGGGATCCGGCCAACTCCTGCTTCCAGAAGTCAAGTTGGCCGGCGATCAGGCTGTCGGGGGCGTCCTCCTCCCCCAGGACCTGCCGCTGCCACAGCGTGTAGTCGGTGTACTGCACCGGCAGCGGTTCGAAGTCGGGCGCCCGGCCCTCGCGCCGGGCCGCGTAAGCGGCCGTCAGGTCGCCCAGCAGCGGCCCCCACGACCAGCCGTCCGTGGCGATGTGGTGCACCACCAGCAGCAGCACCCACTGGTCCCCGCCCAGCTCGAACAGCTCCGCTCGAAGCGGGAGTTCGGTGGTGAGGTCGAAAACGTGCCCGGCCTCCCGGGCGAGGGCGGGCGCGAGGCCGGCCTCCGTGGTCCGGGTGACCGTGAGGTGCGGGAGGCGGTCGGAGACCTGCTGTACCGGCTCTCCCTCCACCTCGGGGAACACGGTGCGCAGCGTGTCGTGCCGGGCGGCGAGATCGCCGAGGGCCGCGCCGAGGGCGGCCACGTCGAGCGGGCCGTGCAGGCGGGTGGCCAGCGGGCAGTTGTACGCCGAGCCGGTCTCGCCCATCTGGTTGAGGAACCACAGCCGCCGCTGGGCGAACGAAACGGGAAACACGGGACCTCCTGGTCGTGCGGGGGTTGCGACGGGCGGGTTCAGAGCGTGGCGCGGCCGAGCGTGGGGCGTGCCTGGGGCGCGTCGCGCAGCCGGACGGCGGTCATGGCGGGCGTGGGGTTCTGGAACAGGTCGCGGATCTTCAGCTCGCGGCCCAGCTCCGCCCGTATCCGGCTGATGAGACGGGTCACCAGCAGCGAGTGGCCGCCGAGGGCGAAGAAGTTGTCGTCGGGGCCGACCGACTCCTTGCCGAGCACCTGCGCGTACAGTTCGCGGACCCGCTGTTCGGTCCCGTCGCCGGTGTCCGGAGCGGCCGCGTTCTCGGACGGCCGGTCCTGGGCGCGGTGCGGCGGTCGCGCGAGCGTGCCCACCGGCTGCCCGGGGTCGGCCGCGAGGTTCCGCAGGACGGTGGCCAGGTCCTGCGCCAGCCGCTCGGCGGTCCGGTGGTCGAACAGTTCGGTGGCGTAGGTGAGTTCGCCCACGAGGCCGAGCGGGCTGCCGTCCGCCGCGCGCTGTTCGCCGAGGTCGACGCCCAGGTCGAACTTCGACACCTGCCACTCGAACGGGTGCGCCTGTGCGTCGAGGCCTGTCAGGCGGGGCAGGGCCGGGGGCTCGTTCTGCACCTGGAGCAGCACCTGGAAGAGGGGGTGGCGGGCCAGGGAGCGTTCGGGGTTGAGGTCGACCACGACCCGTTCGAAGGGCACGTCCTGATGCTCGTACGCGGCGAGGTCGGTCTCGCGCACCCGGTGCAGGAGGTCGGTGAAGGTGGGATCGCCGGAGACGTCGGTGCGCAGCACGAGGGTGTTGACGAAGAAGCCGACGAGGTCGTCGAGTGCTTCGTCCGAGCGGCCCGCGACCACGGTGCCGACGGGGATGTCGGTGCCCGCGCCCAGGCGCGACAGCAGCACCGCGAGGCCGGCCTGCAGCACCATGAACAGGGTGCAGCCGTGCTGCCGGGCCAGTTCCAGCAGGCGGGCGTGGAGTTCCGCGTCGAGTTCCACCGGGACGGAGCCGCCCGCGAAGCTCGCCACGGCCGGCCGGGGCCGGTCGTGGGGCAGGGCCAGCTCGGCCGGGGCGTCGGCCAGTTCCTTCCTCCAGAAGTCCAGTTGGCGACGGATCAGGCTGTTCGGGTCGTGCTCGTCCCCGAGCAGCTCGCGTTGCCACAGGGTGTAGTCGGTGTACTGCGCCGGGAGCGGCTCGAACTCGGGCGCGCGGCCTTCCCGCCGGGCCGCGTAGGCGGTCGCCAGGTCGCCCAGCAGGGGCGCCCAGGACCAGCCGTCGGTGGCGATGTGGTGCACCACCAGCACCAGCACCCATGCGTCGCCGCCCAGTTCGAACAGCCGGGCGTGCAGGGGCAGGTCCTGCGCGAGGTCGAAGTGGTGACCCGCCGCCTCGCGTACGGCCCCGGGCAGGTCCGCCTCGGTGAGGCGCTCGCACTGCAGCGTCACCGGCGCCTGTGCCGCGGTGCGCAGCCGGATCCGGGGTTCCCCGTCGATCTCGTCGAACAGGGTCCGCAGCACGTCGTGGCGGGCGGTGAGATCGCCGAGTGCCGCGTTCAGGGCGGCCACGTCCAGCGGGCCGTGCAGCCGGTAGGCGAAGGGGACGTTGTGGTCCGCGGACTGCTCCTGCGCCTGCTGGGCGAACCACAACCGGTGCTGGGCGAAGGACAGCGGGGGCTCCTGCGCGCACGGTGTCCGGCACAGTGGCGGCCGGGCGTGCCCGGCGCGGCCCGCCAGCTCGGCCAGCGCGGCGACGGTCTGCGCCCGGAAGACGTCCCGCAGCGACAGTTCGACGCCCAGGGCCGTGCGGACGCGGCTGACCAGCCTGGTCGCGAGCAGGGAGTGGCCGCCCAGGTCGAAGAAGCCGGCGTCGGCGGCGACGGTGTCGAGGTCCAGGAGCTCGGCGAACAGACCCGCCAGGATCTCCTCCCGGGGGGTGCGCGGCGGGCGGCCGTCTGCGGTGGACGGCGCGGGTTCGGGCAGGGCCCGGTAGTCCACCTTGCCGTTGGCGGTCAGCGGCAGGTCGTCCAGGACGACGATGTGCGCGGGGACCATGTAGTCCGGCAGCAGGCCGGCGAGCCGGGCGCGCACGTCGGATCGGGAGAGTGCGCCGACCACGTAGCCGACCAGCCGCTTCTCGCCGTCCCCGGCCGCCCTGGCGGTGACCACGGCCTGGCGCACGCCCGGGCAGGCGGCGAGCGCGGCCTCGACCTCGCCCGGCTCGACCCGGAAGCCGCGGACCTTCACCTGTTCGTCGGCCCGGCCGAGGAATTCCAGCAGGCCGTCCGTGCGCAGGCGGGCCAGGTCGCCGGTGCGGTACATCCGGGTCCCGGGTGCGCCGAAGGGGTCGGCGACGAAGCGCTGTGCGGTCGTCGCCGGCCGCCGGTGGTAGCCGCGCGCCACTCCGGCACCGGCGACGTACAGCTCGCCGGGGGTGCCGGGCGGCACTGGGCGCAGCCGGTCGTCGAGCACGTGGACCCGGGTGTCGTCCAGCGGCCGGCCGATCGGCACCGGGCCGTCGACGTGGCTGGTGACGAGGTGGGAGGTCGCGCAGAGGGTCACCTCGGTCGGGCCGTACAGGTGGCGGACGGCCGTGGCCGGGCAGGCGGCCTGCACCGCCCGTACCGCGGCGGGGCTGACCACGTCGCCGCCGGTCAGCACCTCGCGCACGGTGGCCAGGATGCCGGGGTGCTCCTCGGCGACCACCCGGAACAGTCCGGCGGTGAGGTGGACGGCCGTGACCCGCTCGTCGCGGATGAGTGCAGCGAGTGCGGCGACGGTGAGTTCGCCCTCGGGGGCGACGACCACCTGCCAGCCGGACAGGAGGGCCACCCACAGCTCGTAGTTGGCGATGTCGAAGGCGTGCGGGGCGTGGAACAGCACGCGCTGGGGTCCGCCGGTGTGCCAGCTGCGGTCCGCCACCAGGTCCAGGACGTCCCGGTGGGTGACGGCGACGCCCTTGGGTTCGCCGGTGGAGCCCGAGGTGTGCATGAGGTAGGCCAGCTGGTCGGGGCGGCACCGCGCCGGCGGGGCGGCGGCGTCGCTGTCGCCGCCTTCCGCCGGGTGGTCGGCTTCGGCGCCGCTCACGAGGACGGTCTGCCCGCATCCGAGTCCCAGCCCGTGGAACCGCTCGTCCACCAGCAGGACCGGGCAGCCGGCGTCGTCGAGGATCCGCTGGATGCGCGCGGCGGGGTGGCCGGTGTGCAGCGGTACGTAGGCGCCGCCGGCCTTGAGCACGGCCAGCATCGCCACGACCACGTCGGGGGAACGCCCCATCAGCACGCCGACCGGGGTCTCGGTGCCGACACCGATCCGGGTCAGCCGGTGTGCGAGCCGGTTCGCGCGCTCGTCGAGCTCGCGGTACGTCAGCTCGACCGGTCCGGCCTTGAGCGCGACGTCGTCAGGGGTGCGGGCCGCCTGGCGGGTGAACGCCAGGTGGACTCCCCCGGGGGTATCCGGGCGCGACGGCGCGGCGGCCGGCCGCTCCCCGACCAGCCGGGTGTGCTCCCCGGGCAGCAGCAGCTCCAGCTCCGACACCCGTGCGCGCGGCCGGGAGACCACCGACTCCAGGACCGTGCGCAGCCGTGCGCCGAGTGTGCGGACGGTGTCGCGGTCGAAGAGCTCGGTGCGGTACTTGGCCACGGCGCGCAGTCCGCCCGCCGGGCCGGTCTGCTCGGTGAACTGGAACGCGAGGTCGAACTCGGCCTCGGTGACGTCGACTTCCGTGGTGTCGGCGGTGAGCCCGGCCAGCTCCACGGCGGCCGTGGACGCCGCGCGCCGCAGGGTCAGCGCCACCTGGAAGAGGGGGTGACGGGCCAGCGAGCGGCGCGGGTTGACCGCCTCGACGACCTGTTCGAAGGGCACGTCCTGGTGGGCGAACGCGGCCAGGTCGGTCTCCCGCACCCGGTGCAGCAGCTCGCCGAAGGCGGGGTCGCCCGAGAGGTCGGTGCGCAGGACCAGGGTGTTGACGAAGAAGCCGACCAGGTCGTCCAGCGCCTCGTCCGAGCGGCCGGCGGCCACGGTGCCGATGGGGATGTCGGTGCCCGCGCCCAGGCGCGACAGCAGCACCGCGAGGCCGGCCTGCAGCACCATGAACAGGGTGCAGCCGTGCCGGCGGGCCAGCGCCTCCAGCTCGCCGGTGAGCGCGGCGTCCAGGTCGAAGGCGACCGCGTCGCCCGCCGGGCTCGCCACCGCCGGGCGGGGCCGGTCGGTGGGCAGGGCCAGCTCCTCGGACAGCCCGGACAGCGCCTCGCGCCAGTGGGCGAGCTGCTCCTCCCCCACGCCCTCCAGCAGGTCCCGCTGCCAGAGCGTGTAGTCGGCGTACTGCACCGGCAGCGGTGCGCGGTCCGGCTCCCGGCCCTGGCGCCGGGCCGCGTACGCCGCCGCGAGGTCGCCGAGCAGCGGCCCCCAGGACTCGCCGTCGGTGGCGATGTGGTGGATCGCCAGGACCAGGGTGTGCTCGTCGGGCCCGGCCGCCAGCAGGGCGGCGCGCACCGGAGCGGCCGTGGCCAGGTCGAAGGCGCGGCGCGCCACCTCGGCGACGTCGCCCCGGGCCGTGTCGAGGATCTCCAGCTCCAACGGGGCCGCGGGCAGCACGCGCTGGCACGGCTCGCCGTCCACCTCCGGGTAGACGGTGCGCAGGATCTCGTGCCGCTCGGAGAGGTCGGCCAGCGCCGCGCGCAGCGCGCTCACGTCGACCGGGCCGCTGAGCCGGGCGGCCACCGCGCTGTGGTAGGCGGGATTCGGCCCGTCGAGGCGGTCGAGGAACCACAGCCGCCGCTGGGCGGCGGACAGCGGCAGCCGGGCGGGGCGCTGCGCGGGCCGCAGCGCCGGGCGGGCGCCGCCCGCGCCGTCGAGGCGGGCGGCGAGGCCCGCGACCGTGGGGGTGTTGAAGACCTCGCGGACCCCCAGTTCCACGCCGAGGGCGCCGCGCACCTGGGTCACCAGGCGCATGGCCAGCAGGGAGTGGCCGCCCAGGTCGAAGAAGTCGTCGTCCACGCCGACTTCGGGCAGGCCCAGCACCGCGGCGAACAGGCCCGCCAGGACCTCCTCGTGGGCGGTGCGCCCGGTGCGGCCGCCCGCGCGGTGGCCGGGTGCGGGCAGGGCCCGCCGGTCGAGCTTCCCGTTCGGCGTCACCGGCAGGGCGTCGAGGACGACCACCGCCGGCACCATGTGCTCGGGCAGCACGGCGGCCAGGGCGCGGCGCAGCGCGGCGGGCGTCGGGTCGGCGCCCGTGGCCGGCACCACGTAGGCGACCAGCCGCGGATCGCCCGGCCGGTCCTCGCGGACGACGACGGCCGCGTGGGCGACGCCGTCGCAGCCCGCGGCGGCGTTCTGGACCTCGCCGAGCTCGATCCGGAAGCCGCGGATCTTCACCTGGTCGTCGGTGCGTCCCAGGTATTCCAGGACGCCGTCCGCGTTCCAGCGCACCAGGTCGCCGGTGCGGTACATGCGCTCGCCCGGCGCGAAGGGGCAGGCCACGAACCGCTCGGCGGTCAGGCCGGGCCGGCCGAGGTAGCCGCGTGCCAGCTGGACGCCGGCCAGGTAGAGCTCACCGGCCGTGCCGGGCGCGGTCGGTTCGAGCCGGTCGTCGAGCACGTACGCGCGGGTGTTGGCGGCGGGGCGTCCGATCGGGACGGGGCCGGGGCCGGGCCGGCAGGCCCAGAGGGTGACGTCGACGGCGGCCTCGGTCGGGCCGTAGAGGTTGTGCAGCTCGGTGTCCGGGAGGGTGCGGAAGAACGTCTCCTGGGTGTGGGGGGAGAGCGCTTCGCCGCTGCTGATGACCCGGCGCAGCGAGCGGGCCCGCGACGCGTGGGGGTCGCTCAGGAACGCGTCCAGCATGGACGGCACGAAGTGCGCGGTGGTGACGGACTCGCGTTCGATCAGCCCGGCCAGGTAGGACGGGTCCTGGTGGCCGCCGGGCCGGGCCACCACCAGGGTGGCGCCGGTCAGCAGCGGCCAGAAGAACTCCCACACCGACACGTCGAAGCCGCACGGCGTCTTCTGCAGCACGCGGTCGTCGGGGCCGAGCCGGTAGGTGCGCTGCATCCACTCCAGCCGGTTGACGATGGCCTCGTGGGAGACGAGGGCGCCCTTGGGGCGGCCGGTGGAGCCCGAGGTGAAGATGGCGTAGGCGGGGTGGCGGGGGTCGAGGGCGGGCCGGGGCGCGGGAGTCGCCGCGGGCAGCGGGGCGTCCAGGCGCAGGGTCGGCGTCCCCGGGGCCTGCCAGCCGGCACTGATCAGCAGCGCCGGGGCGGCGTCCGCCATGATGCCGAGGTTGCGGGCATCGGGCTGGCCTGGGTCGACGGGCAGGTACGCGGCGCCGGCCTTGAGCACGGCGCACAGGGCGACGATCAGGTCCAGGGAGCGCGGCAGCGCGACCGCGACCAGGCTCTCGGGCCCGATGCCGCGGGCGGTCAGCACGGACGCCAGGCGGCCGGCGCGCTCGTCCAGCGCGCGGTAGCTCAGGTGCTGCCCCTCGAAGACGACGGCGGTGGCCTCGGGGGTGCGGGCGACCTGGGCCTCGATCAGTTCGGGCAGGGCTTGGGCGGGGAAGTCGGCGGCGGTGTCGTTCCAGTCCACGAGGACGCGGCCCCGCTCCTGGGCGGTGAGGGCGTCGAGGGCACTGACCGGGGCGTCGGGGTCGGCCGCCCACCGCTCCAGCAGCCGCACCAGCCGGGCGCCGAGTTCCGCCGTCCGCTCCCGGTCGAGCAGTTCGGGGTGGTGGCTGAGCCTGAGCCCGAGGCAGGCCCCCGGCTCGACCACCAGGGTGAGCGGGAAGTGCGTGGTGTCCCGGAACCGGATCCGCGCGTCCAGGTCGACGCCCGGCAGGTCGAGCGCGTAGTCGCTCATCGGGAAGTTCTCGAAGACCAGGTTCGTGTCGAAGAGGGCGGCCGGGGAGCCGGCCAGGCGCTGGAGCTCGGTCAGTCCGAGGTGGTCGTGGTCGGCCAGGTCGGCGCGCTGGTGCTGCAGCGCCCGGCACGTCTCGCGCAGCGGGGCGGATCCGTCGATCCGGGCGCGGACCGGCACGGTGTTGATGAGCATGCCGATCATCTGGTCGGAGCCGGCCAGTTCCGCGGGCCGGCCGCTGACCGTGCAGCCGAACACGACGTCGTCGTGGCCGGTGCTGCGCGCGAGCAGGACGGCCCAGGCGCCCTGGATCACGCTGGTGAGCAGCAGGCCGCACTCCCGGGCCCGGGCGGTCAGGGCCGCCGTCTGCTGCTCGTCCAGGTGCAGGACCACGTCCTCGGGTGTGGCCCCGGGCGACACCTGGCCGCCCGGAGCGAGCCGGGTGGGCTGGTCGAGACCGGCCAGTACGGTGCGCCAGGCCTGCTCGGCCGCCGGGCGGTCGCGCTGCGCCAGGTGGGTCAGGTAGGTGCGGTACGGCCGGACGGGCGGCAGTTCGCCGTTCCAGTAGAGGGCGAACAGTTCGCGGAAGAGCAGTCCGAACGACCAGCCGTCCAGGAGCAGGTGATGGGCGGTCACCAGGAGCCGGTGCCGGGTTGCGCCGAGCCTGACGAGGGTGAAGCGCAGCAGCGGCGGGCGGCTGCTGTCCACGCCCAGGGCCCAGTCCTGCTCGGTCAGTTCGGCGGCGCGGGCCTCGGCGGTGGGCGCGTCGAGGCCGCCGAGGTCGTGCTCCTGCCAGGCCAGCGGCATGTCCCGGCGGACCACCTGGACGGGGTCGCCGTTCCTGCGGTGCGTGAAGGCGACCCGGAGGTTGGCGTGGCGGCGCAGCAGGGCGTCGGCGGCCTCCTTGAGCCGGGCCGGGTCGAGCGCGCCGTCCAGGTCGACCGTGAACTGCGCGATGTAGAGGTGCTTCGACTCCGGGTCGTATCCGGAGTGGAAGAGCATGCCCTCCTGCAGCGGGGAGAGCGGCAGGACGTCCTCGATCGCCGGCTGGCTGGTGTTCATGGGCTGGGTTCGCTTTCTGGAGTGCGTCAGAGGACGTCGAGGGCGGCTGCGAGGTCGTCCAGCTCGTCCTGGTCGATCGTGGAGAGCGTGAGGTCGGCGGCGACCGCGGCGCCGGCGTCCGGACGGACGGCGTACGCGACGAGGGCGGTGAGCATCCGGAACCAGGTTTCGGCGAGTGCGCGCACCTGCGGTTCGTCGAGGACGCCCGGCGCCCAGGCCCAGTCGGCGTGCAGGACGGGCCCGTCCGCCGAGTCGAGGACGAACGCGTTGACCTCGACGGGGTGCGCCATGGGCATGCCGGGGCCGGGGGCGTCCAGCCGGGCACCGTACTCGGGCAGCAGCTGCCAGTCGGCGTCTGCCCCGCCGAAACGGCCGAGGTAGTTGAAGCCGAGCTGCGCCGGGTCCGTGGTGGCCAGCACCTGGCGGGCGTGCGGGTCGAGATGGCGCAGCAGGCCGTAGCCGAGCCCCTTGCGGGGGATCGCGCGCAGCTGTTCCTTCACCCGCCGCAGGGCGAGGGCGACGGTGGGGCCGCCGTGCGCGGCGTCGGGTGCGTCCAGCCCGTCCAGCGCGAAGCGGGTGGGGAAGAGGGTGGTGAACCAGCCGACCGTGCGGGAGAGATCGGCCTCGGCGGGGATCTCCTCGCGGCCGTGCCCCTCCAGGTCCACCAGGAGGCTCGGCCCGCAGGCGGGCCAGCGGGCCAGGGCGAGTGCCAGGCCGGTCAGCAGCAGCTCGTTGGTGTCCGCGCCCAGCCGGTCGGGCACCGACGTCAGCAGCGGTCCGACCGTGGCGGCGGGAAGGCTCAGGGCGAGGTGCGCGGCCAGGTCCTCGTGATCGCGGGCCGGGTCGAGCGGACGGCTGCCGACGGGGTCGGATCCCGGCCTCAGCACGTCGCTCCAGTACGGGAGTTCGGCGGCGCTCCGGTCGTCGGCGGCTTCCGCCGTGAGCAGTTCGGACCAGCGGCGGAAGGAGGTGGGCACGGGATCGAGGCGTGGCGCGCGGCCGGCCGTGACCGCTGCCCATGCCTGCGCCAGGTCGCCGGTCAGCACACGCCAGGAGATGCCGTCGACGACCAGGTGGTTGACGACGAGGGCGAGGCGGCCGGGCCGGTCCGGGCCCGCGTCGAACCAGACGGCCCAAACGAGCACGCCGTCCTCGATCGACAGGCGGTCCCGGGCCGCGTGCACCTCCCGTTCCACCTCGCGGGCGGTTTCCGCGCCGTCCGTTCGGACCCGGAGGAGACAGTCCTCGGCCCTGACGGTGCCGGCCGCCCGGGTGTGCGGCACTCCGTCGACCGTGTGCAGCCGGAGCATGTCGTGCCGGTCGAGGACGGCCTGCAGCACCGTGTGCGCGGCCTCCTCGGTCAGTTCCGCCGGGGTGCGCACCACCAGGAACTGGTAGTAGCTGTCGGCCGGTCCGCCGCGCTCGCGCAGCCAGTGCATGATCGGCGTCGGCCGGATCGGCCCGATGCCGTCGTCCTCGCCGGCCCGGCGGGCGGGCGCCAGCGGTCGGGCGGTGGCGGCCAGGGCCGCCACGTCCGGCTGGGTCAGCACGTCGCGGACGGTGACGGCCAGTCCGGCCCGGCGGGCGGCACCGACGACCTGGACGGCGATGATGCTGTCGCCGCCCAGCCGGACGAAGCCGTCCTGCGGTCGGACCTGCGGTATCGCGAACAGGTCCGCCAGTACGCCGCACAGGATCTGCTCCGGCGTTGTCACGTCGTTCTCCATCGTTGTCTGCCTTGTCCTCGCTCGTTCTCGTTCTGTCGCGGGCTTCTCAGGCGGTGCGGACCGTGCCGAACAGCGTGCGCAGCCGTGCCCGGTCGACCTTTCCGTTCGCGGTCACCGGCAGTTCCTCCAGCGCGTGGAAGTGTTTGGGCACCATGTACGCGGGCAGGTGCGCGGCGCAGTGCGCGGCGAGCAGTTCGGGCTGCGTGCCGTCGGTTGCCGTCGGGGTGTAGGCGGCGGCGAGCCGGCGGGAGCCGGCGACCTCCACGGCCACCACCACGGCCCGGCGCACGCCCGGCAGCGCGTTGAGGACCGCTTCGACCTCGCCGGGCTCGACGCGGTAGCCGTTCACCTTGAGCTGGTCGTCGGCCCGTGCCACGAAGTGGAAGTCGGTGCCGTCGAAGCGGACCAGGTCGCCGGTGGCGTAGCAGCGGCGCGCCGTGCCGTCGTCGTGCGGCAGGGTGCGGAACCTGGCGTCGGTGAGCTCCTGGTCGCCGAGGTAGCCGAGGCCGACGCTGTCGCCGGCGACCATCAGTTCGGCCTCCTCGCCCGGGGCGAAGGGCCGCAGCGCGCCGTCCGCGTGGCGGAGCAGTTCCGCTCCGGCGACGGCGCGTCCGATGGGCGGGTGGTCGGGCCAGTCGGCGGCCTGGTGGGGCGTCAGCCGGTGCTGGGTGACGACGTGGGTCTCGCTGGGCCCGTACTCGTTGACCAGGGTGATGCCGCCCGCCGCGCAGAAGCTGCGCACCTCGGCGTTGACGACCAGGCGCTCGCCCGCCACGGCGATCTCCCGCAGGTCGGGCATCGCGTCCGGTTCGAACGCGGCGGCCGTGGCCAGCGCGTGCAGGCCGACCACCGGCAGGAAGAGCCGGGCCACCCGGTGCTCGCGGATCACGTCCATCAGCGTGAAGGGGTCCTGGCGCTGGTGGTCGTCCACGACGACCAGCCGGGCTCCGGCGAGCCAGGTGGCGACGAGTTCCTCGTAGCCCACGTCGAAGCCGATGGACGCCGCCTGCAGGGTGTGCGGCGGACGGTCGTAGGACCAGTGCCGGACGTGCCAGTCGCCGAGGGCGGCCAGGACTCCCGGCGGCACGGCCACCGACTTGGGCTCGCCGGTGGATCCCGAGGTGGGGATGACGTAGCCGACCGGTCCTTCGCGGGGTACCTCCAGCGGGTTGCCGCGTACCTGGTCGACGGTGTGCTCGCTGCCGTCCGGGCCGGTCGGCCCGGCGTCGTCGGCGCGCAGCACGAGGTCGCTGAACCGGGTGATCTTCGCGGCCCGGGGCGCGGGCATGCCGGGGTCGACGCAGACCACGCCGGCCCCGGCCCGCCAGGCGCCGAGCACGGCGGCGCAGCGTGTCCAGGACCGGTGGCCGTGGACGGCGACGACGTTGCCCGGTCCCAGGCCGCGGGCGGCGAGGCCGCCGGCGATCTCGGCGGACAGCCGGTCGAGTTCGGCGTAGGTGTGCTGGACGCCACGGTCGACGACCGCCACCGAGGCGTGGTGGCGGCGGACGGCGGCGAGCAGGGGGTGGATGAGCGACCGCCGTGAACCGCTCGCTTCGGTGTACATGGAAGTCCCTTCTCGGGTCGTGTCCGTCGCGGGGTCAGACACCCGGCGTCGAGGCGCACTCGGCGATCAGGGCGGCCAGCCGGTCCAGCCCCGTCTCGATCTGGTCAGCGGTCAAGGAGCTGCAGGAGAGGCGTAGTTGGCGGCCGGCGCGGTCGTTGTCACTGAAGTGGCGCATCGGGGTGAAGAGCACGCCGTGCCGTACGGCGGCGTGTTCGAGCAGTTCGTCGGTGACGGGGAACGGCACGGTGAGCACCACGAAGAAGCCGCCCGCGGGGGTGTTCCAGCGCACCCCGGGCAGTTCGGCGAAGCGTCGGTGCAGGCCCTGGAGGAGACAGCCGAGGTTGCGCCGGTAGATGCCGATCTGGCGCCGGTTGGCGTGCAGCAGGCTGCCGCCGTGTTCCAGCAGCATGCCTCCCACCAGGGCCTGGCTCACCGGTGAGGTGTTGACGGTGACCATGCTCTTGGCCCGCGACAGCTCGTCGGCGAGCAGGGTCTCCTCCGGGCCCACGACGCGCTGGTCCGCCACGGCGAATCCCACCCGGGCGCCGGGGAAGCAGGTCTTCGCCAGCGACCCGAGGTAGACCACGCGCTGCCCGGTGTCGAGCGCCTTCAGCGTCGGGGGCCTGCCGCTCTCGGCTGCCTGGAAGTAGCCGTAGGGGTTGTCCTCCAGGAGGAGGATGTCCTCCTGGGCGGCGATCTCCAGCAGCCGGTGACGGGTCCGCACGTCCATGGAGTGGCCGCTGGGGTTGGAGAAGTCGGGCACCAGGTACAGCGCCCGGGGCCGCTCCCCCGCCGCGCGGACCTCCCGGATCCGCTCCAGCACGTCCTCGGGGCGGACACCCCGGGGGCCTTCCTGGACCGGCCGCACGGGCAGGTCCACCAGGCGGGCGGCGCCGGTCAGGCCGACGTAGGTGGGGTCCACCGCGAGCACGACGTCACGTTCGGTCGCCCGCAGGGCGCGCAGCACCAGCCACAGTGCCTCCTGGGCGCCCACGGTGACCACGATGGCCTCCGGGTCCACGGTGATGCCCTCGTCCCGTTCGAGCTGCCGGGCGATGAGTTCGTGGACGATTCCCTTGGTGCGGCCGTACTGGAACAGCTCCCGCCGTACCCGGGCCTCGTCGTAGCCCTTCTGCTCGGCCAGGTGGCGGCGGTAGGTGTCGAGGTAGCGGTGCAGATCGGCCGGGTCGAAGAGGTCCTCGGTGGGCCGGCCCGGGGCGAAGGAGACCGCCTCGGGGAAGCGCCCCGCCACCTCGTTGAGGAAGTTCATCGACAGCAGGGCGGGGTCGGCGAGCGAGGCGTGCAGATCCGCGCGGTCCAGTACCACGGGTGCGGTCATCGGGCCGCCCCCAGGACCGAGAGCCACGGCGCGTCGGCCGGGCCGGTGCAGCCGGACAGTTCCAGGGCGGATCGCAGCTCGGCGCGCAGCAGGCGCAGGACCCGGTTCACCCCCTGCTCGCCGTCGGCGGCCAGGCCCCACAGGACGGGCCGGCCGAGCAGGACGCCGCTCGCGCCGAGTGCCAGGGCCTTGAGGACGTCGGTGCCGCTGCGGATCCCGCTGTCCAGCAGCACGTGGCAGCGGGTGGGGACGGCTTCGCGTACGGCGGGCAGCATGTCCACGCTGGCCACCGCGCCGTCCAGTTGGCGGCCGCCGTGGTTGGAGACGACGATGGCGTCGGCGCCGACGGAGGCGGCGGTGGCGGCGTCGCCCGGATCGAGGATCCCCTTGACGATCAGGGGCAGCCGCGTCTCGCCGCGGAGCCGGGCGAGGTCGTCCCAGCCCAGGGAGCGGGCGAAGGTCTCGGCCGTGTGCTGCGCCACGGCCGAGACACCGGGCTGGCGCTCGCGGGCCCGGCCGGTGCCGGCCGGGTCGAGGTGGACGGCGGCCACGTCGGCGGGCAGCGCGAAGCCGTTGCGCAGGTCGCGCAGCCGGCGGCCCATCGAGGGCACGTCCACGGTGACCATCAGCGCCGCGCAGCCGGCCTCCTCGGCGCGCCGGACCAGTTCCGTCGTGGCCGCCGGGTCCTGCTGGCAGTAGAGCTGGAACCAGGTGGTGCCGCCCAGCGCGGTGACGGCCTCGACGGGCTGGCTGCTCAGCGTGCTCACGGTGAACGGCACGCCCGCGGCCGCGGCCGCGCGGGCGGTGGCGAGTTCGCCCTCGGGGTGGACCAGCCGCTGGTAGGCCATCGGTGCGACGGCGACCGGCAGGGCCGCGCGCGCGCCGAGGAGTTCGGTCGTGGTGTCGCCCCCCGTCCCGCCGACGAGGACCCGGGGTACGATCCCGATCCGGTCCAGTGCGGCGCGGTTGGCGGCCAGCGTCAGTTCCTCGCCGCTGCCGCCCTCGATGAAGTCCCAGACCTCCCGGGGCAGTGTCCGGCGGGCGAGTTCGGCGAACTCCTCCAGCCGTACGGGATCGCGGCCCGTGTCGTGAGCGCTCACCGCTGCACCGCCCCGGCGCTCAGGCGCTCCGCCTCGACGGCTTCGTACAGCGCCTTGATGTTGCCGTTGCCGAAGGTGCGGGCGCCGAAGCGCTCGATCACCTCGTGGAACAGCGTGCGCCTCGGATGAGTGGAGCGGGTGAAGATCTGGAACAGCTGGCCGTCGTGGTCCTCGTCGACCAGCACGCTGATCCCGTGCAGCTCGGAGGTGCTGTGCCGGGTCAGTTCGAGGCGGTCGGCGAGCATCGTGTAGTAGGCGTCGGGGACGCTCAGGAACTCGACGCCGCGCTCGCGCAGCGTGCCGACGGCCCGGACGATGTCGCGGGAGGCGAAGGCCACGTGCTGGACGCCGGCGCCGCCGTGTTCGGCCAGGAAGCGGTCGATCTGGCCGGGCTCGGCGCTCGTGTCGGGCTCTATCAGGGTCAGGGTGACCTCGCCGGAGGCGCTCTGCACCACCTTGGAGTCCATGGCCTGGGCACCGACCCTGATCAGCTCCTGGAAGATCATGCGGAAGCCGAGCACCCGCGTGTAGAAGTCCACCGTGCGCTCCAGTTCCCCGGACGGCAGGCAGACTGCGAAGTGGTCGATTCCCTCCAGGAGGTCGTCGCCGCGGTCCTGCGCGGCGTCCGGCAGCGCGGTGAAGCCCGGCGGGAGTGCGGTGGGCCCGGGATCGACGAGCGTGTGCACCACGTCGCCGAAGCCGGCCAGCACCGCCGTGGTCCGGCCGTCGGGGTGGCGGCGCGGCACGGCGAGCGGCACCGCCCCGCGGGAGACCGCCTCGTCGAAGACGGCGGGTACGTCGGCCACGGTCAGCGCGATGTCGGCCACGCCGTCGCCGTGGGCCAGGACGTAGCCGGCGCCCGGGTGGTGCGGCGAGCGGGCCTGGGTGAGGACGAGGACGATGCGGCCCTGGCGCAGTGCGAGGGACTGCGCCTGCGCGGAGGAGGCGCGGGCCACCGGGCGGAAGCCGTAGCGGTCGGTCAGTTCGGCCGCGGCCGAGTCGACGTCGGCGACGTGGAACTCGACATGGCTGATGCCGAATGCGGGAGAGAAGGTCATGGTTGGGCCGTTCGTCAGAGGGCGGCGGTGGCGGGAGACGTGAGCGAGGCGATCCGCGCCGGGAGGTCGCGCCAGGTCTCGGGCGTGTAGAAGTGACCTCCCGGCAGGACGTCGTGGCGGAACGCGCCGCTGGTCAGGCCCGCCCAGCGGGAGGCGACGTCGTCCCCGATCACCGGGTCCCGGTCGCCGGAGAACACCTGGAGCGGAACGTCGATCCGGGTCCCCGGGGTGTAGCGGAAGGTGTCCCGGGCGCACAGGTCGGCACGCATCAACTCCACTGCCATCTCGGTGAGTTCGGGTTCGCCGAGGACGTGATCGGGCAGCAGGCCGTGGGTGCGCATCCAGTCGAGCAGTTCGTCGTCGCGCTGCCCCTGGGCCAGGAAGCGGTCCCGGTCGGTCACCCCCCGGTCCGGGGCGTTGCAGGCGGAGACGACCAGCGCCTGTGGCGCGGGGACGCCCGCCGCCGCGAGCCGGGCGGTGACGTCGAAGGCCATCCAGCCGCCCATGCTGTGGCCGAACAGGACGTACGGTCCCTGCGCCGCGACCGAGGCGACGCCCCGCGCGGCGTCCGCAGCGAGCTCGGTCCAGGTCTGCGCGTACTCCTCGGCGAAGCGCCCTTCACGCCCCGGGTAGCAGATCGCCACCAGGTCGACGTCGTGCGGCAGCGCCGGGATCCAGGAGTGGTAGGTCGCGGTGCCGCCGCCGCAGAAGCCGAGGCACACCAGGGTGCGGGCCGGGTCACGGCTGTGCTTCAGGCGCACCACGGTGGTGTCCGGGGCGCTCACGAAGCCGCTCCCGCACGGACCGACTCCGCGTGGCGGGCCAGGTCCCTCAGCCGGGGGAACCGGTAGACGTCCTTGGTCCGCAGCACGATCCCGGCGTCCCGCTTGAGGCGGGAGACCACCCGCAGCGCCACCAGCGAGTGGCCGCCGAGGGCGAAGAAGTTCTCGTCCGCGTGGACGGTTTCGCGGCCGAGCACATCGGCCCAGACGTCGGCGATCAGCCGTTCGAGCTCGGTCCGGAGAGGCTGTGCGGCGGTGTTCGGCACCGACGTGACGGCGGGCAGCGCGGCGGTGTCCACCTTGCCGTTGGGGGTCAGGGGCAGCGCGTCCATCTGCACGAGGACGGACGGTACGAGGTGCCCGGGCAGTGTGGCGGCACAGTGGGCACGCAGCTCGTCGCCGCTCACCGTCCCTCCCGGTACCGGGACGTAGTAGGCCGCGAGGAAGGTGTCCCCGTCCGGGCCCGAGCGCAGCGCGGCAACGGCGGCGGTGACGTGGGGGTGTGCGCGCAGCCGGTCCTCCAGCTCGCCGGGCTCCACCCGGAACCCACGAATCTTGATCTGGCGGTCGGTGCGGCCGAGGAACTCCAGTGCGCCGTCCGGCCGGCGCCGGACCTCGTCCCCGGTGCGGTACATCCGGGTGCCGTCGGCGGCGAACGGATCCGCGACGAACCGCTCGGCGGTCAGTCCCGGCCGCCCCACGTACCCGACGGCCACGGCCGGACCCGCCAGGTACAGCTCTCCCCTGGTGGCGGGCCTGAGCGCGCTGTCGAGCACATGGGCGCGCACGTGGGCCAGGCCGTCGCCGAGGCGTGGGGCGTCCCCGGTGATGCGGGTCGCGGTGGCGTCGACGGTGCATTCGGTCGGACCGTAGAGGTTCCACGCCTCCAGCGACTGCGCCTGGGCCAGCGACCGCCACAGCTGCTCGGGCACCGGCTCGCCGCCGAGCAGCAGCCGCAGGGCCCGGCCGGGCCGCAGCCGCGGACCGATCAGCTGCCAGTGGGACGGGGTGGAGTCGAGGTCCGTCACGGCGTGCTCGTCGAGCAGCGCGTCCAGCCGGCCGGGGTCGGTGCGGTCCTCGTCGGTCAGGACGACCAGGGTGTCGCCCCGGCAGACCCTGACCCACTGCTGCACGGACGCGTCGAAGGACAGGCTGGCGTTCCATCCGACCACCCGGTGCCCGGCCGGGTAGACGCCGCGTTCCTCCAGGCCCGCCACCAGTGCGGCGACGCTCGCGTGCGCGACCTCCACCCCCTTGGGGCGTCCGGTCGACCCCGAGGTGTAGATGACGTACGCCGGGGCGGGCGAGTCGCCCCCGACGTCGTCCGGTTCCTCGTCCGGCCGGCCCGGCTGGCGGGTGCTCAGCACCGGCAGGCCGTCCGCCCACGGGGGCCGGCCGGTGTCCGAGATCACCGCGCGAAGTCCGGCGTCGGCGGCGACGAAGGCGAGCCGGTCGTCGGGGTACGCAGGATCGAGCGGCACGTAGGCGGCGCCCGCCCGCCAGACGGCCAGGGGGGCCACGACCCAGTCCGTTCCCCTGGGCACGCTCACCCCCACCCGGTCGCCACGGCCGATACCGAGCGCGCGCAGCGCCCCCGCCAGCCGGGCCGTGCGCGCGCCCAGTTCGGCGAAGGTGAGGGTCCCGTCGGCGCCGTGCACCGCGGCCCGGTCCGGGAACGACCGGGCGCTCTGCACGAACCGGCGCACCAGGGCCTGCGGGTCAGCCATGGGACACCGCCGTGGCGGCGGTCGCGCGCGGGGCGACGGTCGGTGCGCAGTCGTACACCGAGACCGGCTCGCCCATGGCGACCACGATCCGGCGCTCGCCCCGGAAGGGGTCGCGGGCGTGCGCGGTCAGGACGTTGTCGACCAGCAGGAGGTCGCCCGGCTGCCAGGCGCGGCGCACGGTGGCGTTCTCGTACGCGGTGTTGATGCTCTCCAGGTCCGCCGCCGTGAGCGGGATGCCGTCGCCGAGCCCGGTGTTGAACGGAAGCCCGTCCGGCCCGAGTTCGTCCAGCAGGACTTCGCGGATCTCGTCATCCAGGGAGAACTGGCTCCAGAACGCCAGGTGGTTGAACCACACGTCCTCTCCGGTGTGCGGGTGCCGGACGATCCCGGGCCGCACCTGGCTGGTGCGCAGACGGCCGTCCGCATCCCAGGCGCAGGAGATGTGGTTCTCGGCGCAGTACTTCTCGACCTGCTCGGGGGACTGCGTCCCGAACGCGGACTGCCAGGCGACCGAGAGGCTTTCCGAGTAGGTGCGGGTCAGGATCCAGCCGGACGCGCGCATCCGCTCGACCAGCTCGGCCGGAAGGGCGCGCAGCACCTCGCGGCAGTCGGCGACCGGGGTGGCGCCGCCCTCCTCGGGCGCGGTCAGGCAGCCGAAGAGCAGCAGCCCCGGGAAGGTCAGGGTGTAGCTGTTCTCGTTGTGCGGCCTGATCGCCTGCCCGGCGGGCAGGTCCGTGGAGGAGAAGACCCCGCCGCCGAAGTCGCTGCGCGGAGTGGCCTTCTCCCGGTACGGGGTCGCCCGCGGGATCAGCTCGTCGCGGACCAGCGCGAAGTCCTCCACGCTGCGGACCGGCAGCCCGCGCAGGTACACCGCCCCGTAACGGTGCAGTCCGGCCCGCAGGTCGTCGTGGTGGTCCGCGAGCCAGGCGCGGGCTTCGGCCGCGTCGGCCAGCTCGGGTGCCTGGATGGTGGCGGGGGCACCCGGTTCCGTGCGCCAGTCGAGGGCACTGCCCCGGGGGGCGCCGCTCACCGGTGAGCTGTCCGTCGGTACGCCGGTCACTGCACACCGCCCGGGGCCGGTGCGGCGTGGCGCAGCTCCAGGGTGCAGCACTTGACGCTGCCGCCGCCCTTGAACAGCTCCGAGAGGTCGACGCCGATCGGCTCGAACCCGCGCTCGGCCAGCCGGTCCATGAGGTCGCGCGCGGTCTGGGACAGCAGCACGTGGCGCCCGTCGGAGATCGCGTTCAGCCCGAAGGCCTCGGCGTCGGCCTCGGTGGCGAGGAGCGCGTCGGGGTACAGCTCGCGCAGGATCTCGCGGGACTCCGGCGAGAAGGCGCCCGGGAAGTACATGATCTCGTCGTCGTCGAGCACGGCGAGCGCGGTGTCCAGGTGGTAGAAGCGCGGGTCCACCAGGGTCAGGCTCACCACCGGGACGCCCAGCACCTGCGCGGCCTCGGCGTGCGCGGCCGGGTCGGTGCGGAAGCCGGTGCCGGCCAGGATCCGGTCGCCGACGACCAGGTAGTCGCCCTCGCCCTCGTTGACGTGGCGGGCGGTGTGCACCTCGGTGTAGCCGTGCCGCTCGAACCACGCCTGGTAGGCGGGCGCCTCGGCGGCGCGTTCGGCGTGCCGGAACCTGGCCACCAGGACACGGCCGTTCAGGACCGTGGCGCCATTGGCGGAGTAGACCATGTCGGGCAGGCCGGGTACGGGTTCCACCAGTTCGACGGTGTGACCGAGCTCCTGGTGGAGGGCGTACAGCCGCTCCCACTGCAGGACGGCCAGCGCCGTGTCGGTCGGCTTGGCTGGATCCATCCACGGGTTGATGCGGTAGTCGACGGTGAAGTGGGAGGGGCGGCACATCAGGTAGTGCCGGGGGCGGGCGGTGCGCTGGATCGGCATCGGATCACGCCTCCTTGAGGGCGGCGATCAGGCTCGCCGGGCGCAGGTCGGTCCAGGTGTTCTCGATGTGGTCCAGGCAGTCCTGCCGTCCGGCCGGGCCGTGGGTGGCCGTCCAGCCCGGGGGAACCGCGAGGGAGGCGGGCCACAGGGAGTGCTGGTTCTCCTCGTTGACCAGGACGAGGTAGGTGGCGTCCTCGTCCTCGAAGGGGTTGGTCACGGATGCTCCTGTTGCGTCTTGTGACGGATGACGTCTTGTCGAAGGGATGGTTCGCCGGCGATGAGCCAGCCGCTGAGCGGAGGTGAGATCGCGAGCGCGCGGCGGCAGATGGCCAGCGCGGCGGCTCTGGCGGTCAGTCCGGGTGTCGCCACGGTGAACATCCCGAGGCGGATGCCGTGCGGGCGAACCTGCACGCTGACGTGCTCCAGGCGTTCCCCGGGGGCTGCCGCGGCCCAGAGCAGGTCGATGATCTGGCGGCGGTCCGGCGGGCGGACCGCGACCGGGTCGGCGGGGGTGAGGGCGATGAGGGTCAGCTCCACGCCGGGCTGCGTCAGTCCCAGATGAGGCCGTCGGCGGCCACGGCCGGTCCTGCCGCGTGGAGCGCCCCCGTGGCGCGCACCTGCGGGTGCTCCTGCCCACCGGACTGCCCGCCGGACTGCCCGGCGACGGCGGTCGCCAGGACGATGGCAGCGGCGCAGGCCGCACGGACGACGTGGATGCGAGAAGTCATGGCGGTGCCCTCATCGGAAGTGGGAGAGAGGTGGCCGGGTGAGCCCCCGGCGGGCGCCCGGCACGGCCGGAGCGACGTGTCCATCCTCGCCGCCCGGATTCCTCCGGGGGAACGGGTTCAGGACCGGCAAAACCGTCCAGGCCGCTTTGTGACACCCGCTCAGCTGCGTAGACCCGGGCGTGTATCGCCCGTAGATGCCCGGCGTGCAGGCTGGACGCAGATCCACCGGGTGACCACAGGAGGGAAGGCGGTGTCCGTGACGCTCTGCCTGGAGACGCTGGACCAGACGGTGTACGAAGAGATGCTCAGCCACACGGCGCTGGGCGTGGACGAGCTCGCGGCCAAGCTGGACGTCGGGCCCGACCGCATCCGCGACTGCCTCGACAGGCTGTTCGCGCTGCAGTTGGTCCAGGCGTCCTTCGAGACCCCCAGCAGGTTCACCGTCGTGGACCCGGTCCTCGGAATGAAGCGGCTACTGGAGCAGCAGCACGAGGAACTGGTCCGGAGCCACCGCCAGGCGGCAGGCAGCCAGCAGGCCCTGATCAGGATCCTGGCCGGCGCGGGCGGCGGCGCCCAGCAGGCGGACGGTGTCGAGCGGCTGGCCGGGCTCGACGCGGTGCAGCGGCGGCTGGAGCGTCTGGCCCTGGAGGCCGGGAACGAGATCCTGACCTTCATGCCCGGCGGGCCCCAGTCCCCCGCCTCGCTGGAGGCCGCCCTGCGCAACGACGCCCTCGTCCTGCAGCGCGGTGTGGCGATCCGCACCATCGGCCTGGACGCCGTCCGCGACGACGCCGCGACCCTGCGTTACACCCGCGCGCTGGTCGGGCGGGGCGGTGAGTTCCGTACGGCCGCCGCGCTGCCGACCCGCATGGTGGTGGTCGACCGGGCGTACGCCCTGGTGCCGATCGATCCTGCGGACAGCCGCAGGGGCGCGCTCTTCCTCTCCGCACCGGGCATGATCGCCCCGCTGCTCGCCCTGTTCGAGCGGGAGTGGGGAGCGGCCGTACCACTCGGCAGCGACCCGTCCGACGCCTCGTACGTGCCGAACGAGCAGGAGCGTTGTCTGCTGGCCCTGCTCGCGCAGGGCCACACCGACGAGTCCGCCGCGGGCCAACTGCACATCTCGGCCCGCACCGCCCGGCGGATCATGGCCTCGCTCATCGAGCGGCTCGGCGCCCGCAGCCGCTTCGAGGCGGGCCTGCGTGCGGCCCGGCTCGGCTGGGTCTGACCCGCTGGACGGGTGACGTGCCGATGTCATGATCTTGCCCCTTAGGATGACGTCCCGTACACCGGCGTGCACCAGGAGACTGGAGACCAGCCACCGGTGAGAGCCGTGCGCCCGGGGGGACTGTGGAATTCTTCGTGCTCGGACCTGTGGGCATTCGCAACGGCGGGTCCGTCGTGTCCGGTGGTCCGCCGCAGCAGCAGGCGGCCCTGGCCGCGCTGGCGCTCCGCTCCGGCCACGTGGTTCCCCTGCACGAGCTGATCACCGCCGTGTGGGGCGAGGCGGCACCAGAATCCGCGGTGATGATCCTGCGGACGTACGTGTGGCGGCTGCGCAAGCTCCTGGAGGCCGGTGGCCGCGATCCGCAGGTGCTGGCGTCCGCGAACGACGGCTACCGGCTCGCGGCGCCGCCGGCGTCGGTCGACGCCTTCCAGGCCGAACAGCTGGCCGCCGACGCGGCGCGCGCCCGCGAGGCGGGCCGCTACGACGCGTCCGCCGAGTCGCTGGCCGAGGCCGTTTCGCTGTGGCGGGGCGAGCCGCTGGCGGGGGTTGCGGGGCCGTTCGCGCAGAACCAGCGCTCCCGCCTGTCCGAGCTGCGCCTCCACCTGCTGGAGGAGCGCTTCGACCTCGACGTCCTGCTGGGGCGGCACGCCCAGGTGGTCCCCGAACTGACCGGCTTCATCCACGAGGAACCACTGCGCGAGCGGCCGTACGGACTCCTGATGCGCGCGCTGTACGCTGCCGGGCGTCAGGGCGACGCCCTGGCCGTGTTCGCCAAAGCACGCGAGGTGATCGCGGACCAACTCGGGCTGGACCCGGGCCCCGAACTCCGCGCGCTGCACGGCCGGATCCTGGCCTGCGACCCCGAACTGGTCGCCCCGGTACCGGCACCCGCCGGCACCGGCGCGGTGCCGGCGCGGGCGGAGGCCGGCGACGCCGGGCAGCCGGGTCCGGCCCCCTTCGTCCGCCCGGCCCAACTCCCCGCCGGCATCGCCGACTTCACTGGCCGGACCGCCGAACTCGCCGTCCTGTCGGACGCCCTCGCCGACCGGGACCGCACCGCCCTGGCCGTCGCCACCGTCAGCGGGATGGGCGGAATCGGCAAGAGCGCGCTGGCCCTGCGGGTGGCGCATCACGTCAAGGAGGCGTTCCCCGACGGCCAGCTCTACGCCGACCTGCGCGGCACCGGCACGGACCCGGCCGATCCGGGAACGGTCCTGGCCAGTCTCCTGTCCGCCCTGGGGGTGCCCCGGCGGGAGATACCCGGCTCGTTGGAGGACCGGGCCCGGCTGTTCCGGACAGTCCTCGACGGACGCCGGGTGCTCCTCCTGCTCGACGACGCGCGCGACACCGCCCAGGTCAAGCCCCTGCTTCCGGGCTCCGCCCGTTGCGCGGTGGTGGTGACCAGCCGGGCCCGCCTCGCCGGCCTGCTGTCGGGCAGCCACGTCCAGCTGACGGAGTTCAGCCCGGCGGAAGCCCTGGGCCTGCTGAGGCAGATCGTGGGCCCGGAGCGGGTCGACCGGGAGGAGTCCGCCGCGGCCGCACTCGTCGGCGCGTGCGCCCAGCTGCCGCTCGCGGTGCGCATCGTGGCCGCACGGCTGGCGGCCCGGCCGGGCTGGACGGTGGCACACCTCGTGGTCCGGCTGGCCGACCAACGGCGACGGCTGGCCGAGCTGCGGGCCGACGACCTGGCAGTCGCCGCCGTCTTCGAACTCGGCTACCGCCAACTGACGGACCAGCAGGCGGCGGTGTTCCGCCGGTTGGCCCCCGTGGCCCGGCCGAGCATCGGCCTGGCCACCGCGGCCGCGGCGCTGGACCTGGCGGAGGCGGACGCGGAGACGCTTCTGGAAGCGCTGGTCGACGCCGCGCTGCTCGAATCGCCGGAACCGGGCCGGTACCGGCATCACGAACTCGGCCGGGACTTCGCGCTGAACCTGACCGGACCGCACACCGATGCCTCGGACGAGGCGGACGCCGCGGTGCAGCGTCGCCTGCTCCACCACCTGATGGGAATGGCCGCCGAGGCTTTCCAGCGGATCGTGCCCGGGGACCCGGTGCACAGCACGATCACCGCCACGACCGCGGAGCCGGGCGACGCACGGCTCGGGGACCTGGCCGAGGCCCGGGCCTGGGTCGTCGCGGAGTTCGACTTCGCGCTCCACGCCGTCCAGCTCGCGCTCCGACGGCAGGACGGCGCCGAAACGGAGCTGCTGACGGTGGCCGCCGACCTCCTGGTGGCCCTCAGCTCGTTCGGCCAGGACATCCCGTACGCACGCATAGCCGTCACCGCCGAGGCGCTCGCCCGGGCCGCGGAGCTGAGCGGGAACCACCGCGCGGCCGGACGCGCCCGTTTCATCTGCGGCAACGCGGCCCTCCAGGCCACCCAGTTGACCCGGGCGCGCGCCGACTCCCACATGGCGGTGGAGGCGTGCCTCCAGGCCGGCGACCGCGCCATCCTCCAGCAGGCGTACAACGACCTGGGCGTCATCGCCCAGTTCGAGCAGCGCTACGACGACGCGGCCGAGTGCTTCGACCGGGCGCTCGCCCTGGCCCGGGAGCAGGGGCACCGCTCGGGCGCGCTGACCATCACGCTCAACGCCGCACTGGCCAGGATCCGCGGCGGTCGCGCCGACGAGGCGCTGCCCGCCTGCGAGGAGGCGCTGGACGCGCTGCGCGCGCTGGCGGACTACCACGGTGTCGCACACGCGCTGTGCGTCCGCGGCCAGGCCCTGCACGAACTGGGCCGCCTGCACGAGGCGCTGGCCAGCTACGAGGAGTGCCTCGACCTCTGCGAAACCGTACGGATACCGGGCCAGCAGGCACAGGCACGCTACCGGTACGCGGACACCCTGAACGGTCTCGGCCGCACCGAGCCCGCGCTGGACGCGGCGGCCAAAGCGGTGGCCCACCTCCGCACCGTGCCCGACCGCTACCGGGACCAGGGCTACGCCCTGCTGGTCCACGCCCGCATCTCGCTCGACGCCGGCCACCGTGACGACGCGCTGGCACATTCCCGCGAGGCGCTGGAGGTCTTCACCCGGGCCGGACTGCCCGAGGCCGCGCAGGCGCGCCTGATCGTGGACACCGCCGCTGCCCCGCTTCCGGCGGCCTGAGCCGGAGATCGCAGCGGGCGGCGCCCTTCGAGGATCACGTCGGCGCTCCTGCGGGACGGAGGCCGGGTCGTGGCTCCAGTCGGCGAGGCGGTGCCACCGGAAGTAACGCCCCGGCCCCACCGTCCGCCCGCGCCCGGGCGCCGTCAGGCCTTGGTGTTGAACTCCGAGGTCCCTTGGCCGGGCTTGCCCTGGTGGTCGGCCGCGGACGCCAGCCGCGCGTCACCGGGGTGGGCGGCCGTGCCGGCCACGGTTCCCAGCACGGCCAGGACCGCGGCCAGGGCGGCGGGAACGAGGAAGGCCAGACGGCGCGTGACGGACTTCTGGATGCGCTGCACGGGAGACCCCTGTCTGTTCGTCCAGGAGCCCGTGGGTGACACCTGGCTTGCGAGTTGTTCTGCGACCGACTATCGCAGGGCTCCATCTACATCTCATATACGCGCCGAGCACGGGGCCGTCGCAGGGCCGGGAGCGACACGGCTCCCCCGGTCGCGGCGTGCCACAGCGGGTGGAACAGGTGCAGCACGGCGGGGACTTGAGTGGCCTCCAGCGACGCGGGTGCGGCCGGGGTAGGCCCGGCGGCGGTGTTGACCGCGACGGCCTGGCTGGTGGTGATGTTCACGACCGCCTAGTACTGCAACCGCAGTTATGGGGTGTGGCCTCGGCGTTTGTAGTGGCTGCGGCGGGCGCGGGTCTGGCTGCGCCGTCGCCAGTATGACCAGCG
>NZ_JBSFJV010000042.1:0-67255 GCF_053598235.1 Kitasatospora sp. NPDC001159 | reverse complement strand
CCGCTATGACAAGCGAGGGCACGTGTTCCTGGGCACCGTAACCTTCGCGGCCGTCATCATCTGGCTCCGCTCATGATCGGAGAGACATGGCCTAGCGCGCCGGGGAGGACTGTTCGACGGCGCGCGCGGCGAGGGCCGCAGTGATCCGCAGGACGTCGGCCGGGCTGGACGGGTCCAGGCCGGTGAGGACGGCGACCCGGCGCAGCCGGTAGTCCACGGTGTTCGGATGCAGGTGCAGGGCGCTCGCGGTGAGGCGGCGGTTGAGGCCGCCCGCCAGATGGGTGCGCAGAGTGGTGAGCAACTCACCACCGTCGGCGAGCGGTTCGAGCAGTGCGGCGAGCCGGGAGCGGGCCTGGCTGGGCCGGGTCAGCTGGTACTCCAGCAGCACGTCGTCCAGCCGGTGCAGACCGGGCGGGCGGCCGAACGCCCGGGCCACGGCCAGGACTTCGTACGCGAGCGCGGCCGCGCCGGGCACCTCGGCCGGTACGGCGGCGGCCGCACCGGCCAGCACGGGCACCCCGGCGGTGCGGGCCGCGGCGGCGAGGGTGGCGGCGAGCTGCGGCCAGGGGGCTTCGAGGGCGGTTGGGTCGGCCGGCTCGGGTTCCGGGGCGAGCGGGGCGAGGACCAGGCCGCCCGACGGGGTGAGCGCGATGAGCGCCGACTGCCGGGTGCGGTGGTCGAGTTCGGCGACGAAGCGGCGCAGCTTGCGGCGGGCGGCGATGCCCTGGTCGACGCCGGGCGCGTGCTCGTCCGGGTGGTCGGCGATGGACAGGCAGAGCACGGCGTAACCGGCGGGAAGCCGGACGCCTGCTCTGACGGCGGCCTCCTCGGCGGGAGTGCCGGCGAGCAGTGCGGTGAGCAGGGACTGCCGGGCGGTGGAGCGCCGGTCGCCGGCCGGGCGGCGACCGTCCAGGTATCCGGCGCCGGCGGCGGTGGTGGCCTGGCGGAGCTGGTCGAGCAGCAGCCGGTTGAGCACCAGCAGGTCGGCGGCGTCACCGGCGTGGGCGTCCCGGGTGACGAACTCCCAACAGACCTCCAGCCCGAGGTGGTGGGCGAGGAGTACGGCGTCCAGCGGCAGGCCCTCCTCGGCGCGGCGCGCGGCGGCCTCCCGTACGGCGCTGAACTCTGCGGTGGGGGCAGGGAGTCCGGTGCGGACGGCGTGGGCGAGGGCGCGGATGCGGCGTTCGGTGTCCCGGGTGAGCTCGCCGGCGAGCTGCTCCCGCGGGAGGCGGCGGTAGAGCGGCACGCGGTCGAGCAGGGCGGCGACCACGCTCACGGCCAACTCGCGGACGCCGCCGAGCAGTAGCTGGTCGGCCGGTCGGCCGCCGATCACCGGGACGTGCCAGGTCGGCGCGGTTTCGGGGGTGTCCGGGGGCGTGCAGTGGGGTGCGTTGTGACCGGTCACAGAGAACACCGTCCAGGTCTGGGGAACACCCAAGGGCCGGGCCGGAGGGGCGACCGCATCATTGAGCCACTCGGGTTACCTGTTGGTAACAAACTTCCGCTGTGGAGGCAACAGTTGAGAACCCCACTTCTCCGCTTCTCCGCAACTCCCCTGCGTCGTCGGCTCGGCGGAGCCTTCGGCGCGACCCTGCTGGCGGGCGCGCTGCTGGCGGGGGCGACGGCGGGCCCGGCTTCGGCCGCCCCGGCGGTCACCGCGGCCCCGGCCGCCGCCGCTGAACTCCCGCCCGACGGCGACTCGGTGGCCTCGCCGCCCGGCGCCAACGACTGGAGCTGCCGACCGACCGTCGCACACCCCAACCCGGTGGTCCTGGTGCACGGCACCTTCGCCAACCGCTACGAGAACTGGCTGGCGCTCTCCCCGTTGCTGAAGAGCCTCGGGTACTGCGTCTTCGCCCTCGACTACGGCACCATCCCCGGCATCACCTCCACCGGCAGCGGCCTGCTGCTGCCGATCGGCGGGCTCGGGCCGGTGCCCGCCTCGGCAGCCCAACTGGCGACCTTCGTCGACCTGGTGCGGAACGCGACCGGCGCGGCCAAGGTCGACATCGTCGGGCACTCGCAGGGCGGCATGCTGCCGAACTACTACCTGAAGTTCCTCGGCGGGGCCTCGAAGGTGGACCGGCTGGTCGGCCTGGCGCCCTCCAACCACGGCACGACCCTCGACGGGATCACCAAGCTCGCGCCGTACTTCCCGGGGGTCGCCGACCTGATCTACACGGTCTGCCAGGCCTGCCGGGACCAGGCGGTGGGCTCCGACTTCAACCTGACCATGGCCTCCCGTCCGGACACCGTGCCGGGGGTGAGCTACACGGTGATCTCGACGGTCTACGACGAGGTCGTCACCCCGTGGCAGACCCAGTTCCTGAGCGGGCCGGACGTCGACAACGAGGTGCTGCAGGACCACTGCCCGATCACGCTCGCCGAGCACGTGGCGATCGCCTTCTCGCCGACGGCGCTGCACCTGGTGACCAACGCGCTGGACCCGGCGCATGCCACGCCGGTGCTCTGCGGCTGAGCGCCGGCCGCTGACCGCCGCCCGTGCCCCTGGCCGTCCCGGGGGCGCGGGCGGCGCGTCGTTCAGTGGACGGGGCGGAAGGTGACGGCGGCGGTGGTGCCGCCGGCCGGGCGCAGCTCGTACGGACCGGGGGCGGTGAGCAGGGCGGCGTCGAAGCGGGCCAGTTCGGTGCCGTCGAGGGATGCCGAACCGGAGAGGCAGACCAGCAGGACGGTCGCCGCCGGCGGGGCCTCCACCAGGCCGGGTGCGCTGACCAGGTCCACGACGGCCTCGACCCGGCCGCGGCGGGTCATCACATTGAAATCCACCACCGGACCGCCGAGCAGCCGGCAGTCCGTCGTGGCGTCACCGGGGAAGGCGAACGGGCGGAACGGCGCGTCCACCCGCTGCTCGGAGCCGTCCACGGTGAGGGCCATGCCGGCGCCCTCGACCAGGGTGATCACCCGGTCGATGCCGGGGAAGGGGGAGAAGGGGCCGGCGGAGGCGACATCGGCGAGGCTGACCCGCCAGTCGAAGCCGTCCAGCCCGGCCCCGGCCGGGAACCCGGCGACCTCCCTGGTCACCCCGCCCCCGTTGAGCCACGCGGTGGCGGGGCGCTCGCTGGCGCGCAGTACCTGGATGCGTCCGCTGGTCGTCATGGGGCCGCATCCTGCCACTTTTGCGGCGGGTGCGGCAGCGGGGGCCGGGGCGAGTAACAGCGAACGGATGACAGATGGCGACAGCTGTCATCCGTTCGCTGTCATCCGTTCGCCGCCGTCAGCGCCGCCGCACCGCCAGCGGCAGGAACGCCGCCGCCGTCGCCGCGAGCGCCACCGTGGTCAGGGCCAGCGGCAGTCCGGCCGCGTCGGCGAGGAAGCCGATCACCACCGGTCCGATCAGCATCCCGCCGTACCCGAGCGTCGAGGCGAGCGCGACGCCCTGCGGGCCGCCCGTCGCGCCGGCCCGGGCGATGGCGAGCGGGAACAGGTTGGCCAGGCCGAGGCCGACCAGGACGAAGCCGCCGATGGCGACCGGCGCCGCCGGGGCGAGTGCCGCGACCAGCATGCCGACCGCGGCCGCCAGTCCGCCGAGCAGCATCAGCCGGGTCTGGCCGAGTCTGATCGACAGCCAGGTGCCGCCCACCCGCCCGCTGGTCATCGCGAAGGCGTACGCGGCGTACCCGGCGGCGGCCGTCCCGGCGCTCGCGTGGACGTCGTCGGTGAGGTGCAGGGTGGTCCAGTCGGCGATCGCCCCCTCGCCGTACGCGGTGCACAGCGCCGTCAGGCCGAGCAGCAGCACCAGCAACCGGGCGTGGCCCCCGGCCGGCCGGTCCGTCGTGCCCTTGGCCGAGGGCTCAGGCGCGACCATCGGCGCCGCCGGGCTGCGCAGCAGCACGACCCCCGCGCCGACGGTGACGGCCAGGCCCAGCAGCCCGCCGAGCGCGAGCGCCCAGGCGGTGGTGAGCCGGTCGGCGAGCAGCCCGCCGAGGCCCGCGCCCAGCAGCCCGCCGAGGCTGTACCCGGCGTGGAAGCTGGGCATGACGGGCCGTCGCAGCTGTGCTACCAGGTCGACGGCGGCACTGTTCATGGCGACGTTGGCGCCCCCGTACCCGGCGCCGAAGAGCAGCAGCACACCGCCGAGCGAGAGCACCGAGTGGGCGTGCGCGGGCAGCGGGACGGCGAGGCTGAGCAGGGCGAGCGAGCCCACCGTGACCGGTCGCGAGCCGTACCGCAGGCAGAGCCGGCCGACCACCGGCATGGTGAGGACGGCGCCGATCGACAGGCAGAGCAGGGCCAGGCCGAGGGCGCTGTGCGAGGCGCTGACCTGGCTGCGGACGTCCGGGATGCGGACGACCCAGGCGGCGAAGAGGAAGCCGTCGACGGCGAAGAAGGCGGTGAGTGCGAGCCGTGCGGGGCCCCAGGGACTGTCGGTCACCGGGGTTGTGCTGCGAGACTGGGAGGGGAATTTTGTTTCGAAGCGGCACAAAGTCACAATAGGGGCGTGCAGCTCTCACCTTCAAGCCCGAGGCCTCGCTCCGGGGCCGACCCCGACGCGCCGCGCGACGCCAACCGCCGTGCGGCCCCCGACCGCGGTCGGACGCTGCTCGGCCCTGCGCTGTCGCTCATCCACACCGGCCAGACCCCCACCCGCTCCGCGCTCACCCGCGCGCTGGACGTCACCCGGGCCACCGCCGGGGCGGTCACGGCCGAACTGGAGGCGCTCGGCCTGATCACGGTCGACTCGCGCCCGGCCGGCGGCGGTCGCGGCCGACCCTCGCACCGGCTGGCGATCGACCCCCGGGGGCCGGTGGTAGTCGCCGGGCAGATCCACGCCGACCAGCTCAGCGTCACCCTGGCCGGCCTCGGCGGGCTGCTCGACCCGCCGGTCCACCTGTCGCTGCCCGCCGCCACCGACCCGGTCCGGATGCTGCGCGCGGTCGCCCAGGCGGGTGCCGAACTGGCCCGCTCGACCGACCGCCGCTGCCTGGCCGCCTCGCTCGCGCTGCCCAATCCCGTCACCGAGCCCGACGGCACCGCGCTGGCCGCACTGCACTTCGCCTGGCCCAGCGGCACCCCGGTCGCGGACCTGTACGACGTCGAGGTCGGCCGCGCCGACCACGGGCCGAACGTCCTGCGTCCGCTGCCCACTTTCGTCGGCAACGACGCCAACCTCGCCGCGCTCGCCGAGTACCGCCACGGCGCCGGGCGCGGTGCCCGCCACCTGCTGCTGGTCACCTCCGGCCACAGCGGCGTCGGCGGCGCGCTGGTGATCGACGGCCACCTGCACACCGGCAGCGCCGGACTCGCCCTGGAGGTCGGCCACCTCACCGTCGACCCGCAGGGTCGCCCCTGCGTCTGCGGCAACCGGGGCTGCCTCAACTCCGAGACTGACCCCGACGCGCTGTTCGCCGCCGCCGGGTTCACCCCGGAGCCCGGGCGCCCGCTGCTCGACCAGGCCCGTGAGCTGTGCTGGGCGGCCGCGACCGACGAGCGGGCGCGGGCTGCGGTGGAGCACGTCATCGACCGGCTCGGGCTCGGGCTGGCCGGCGTCGCCAACATCCTCAACCCGGACCGGGTGGTGCTCAGCGGCCTCCACCTCGACCTGCTGGAGGCCGCCCCCGACCGGCTGCGCGCGGTGGTCGCCGAGCGCTGCCTGTGGGGGCGCAGCGGACGGGTGCCGATCGTCGGGGCGGAGCTGGAGCATGGCGCGCTCGCCGGCGCGGCCGAGTTGGGCTGGGGACCGTACCTGGCGGACCCGCAGTCGGTGCCGGCCTGAAGCCGGCCCGTGGCAGGGTCGGTCTGACGCGGGCCGGTCTGACGAGGGGTCGGCGGTGTCGCCCGAGGGGTGATAAGCGGAAGCTGGGCTTCTGAAAACGGTCACTTATCGTGACCCTCGTACGCTCGTAGTGAGCAGCGGGGGGCCGCAGCGAGGGAGTAGTGACCAATGAGTACCCAGCCCGGTGGGATCCCCGGCATCGAGCCGACCGTCGACGTCGACCGCTCGGACCCGCAGTACCGCGACTGGCTCAAGGAGGCGGTGCGCAAGGTCCAGGCTGACGCCAACCGCTCCGCCGACACCCACCTGCTGCGCTTCCCGCTGCCGGCCGAGTGGGGGATCGACCTCTACCTCAAGGACGAGTCCACCCACCCGACCGGCTCGCTCAAGCACCGTCTCGCCCGCTCGCTCTTCCTCTACGGGCTCTGCAACGGCTGGATCCGCCCGGGCAAGCCGGTGATCGAGGCCTCCAGCGGCTCCACCGCCGTCTCCGAGGCCTACTTCGCCCAGCTGATCGGGGTGCCGTTCATCGCCGTCATGGCCAAGAGCACCAGCCAGGCCAAGATCGACCTGATCCAGTTCCACGGCGGCGAGTGCCACCTGGTCGAGCGCTCGGACGAGGTGTACGCGGCCTCCGCCCGGCTCGCCGAGGAGACCGGCGGGCACTACATGGACCAGTTCACCTACGCCGAGCGGGCCACCGACTGGCGCGGCAACAACAACATCGCCGAGTCGGTCTTCGCCCAGCTGCGGCTGGAGCCGCACCCCGAGCCGGCCTGGATCGTCGCCACCGCCGGTACCGGCGGCACCTCGGCGACCATCGCCCGCTACGTGCACTACATGCAGTACGACACCCGGATCTGCGTCGCGGACCCGGAGAACTCCTGCTTCTTCGACGGCTGGGTGCACCACGATCCGGACGCCGTCTGCGACAGCGGCTCCCGGATCGAGGGCATCGGACGGCCCCGGATGGAGCCGAGCTTCGTCTCCGGGGCGATCGACCGGATGATGAAGGTGCCAGACGCCGCCTCGATCGCCGCGGTGCGCGTGCTGGAGCAGGTGCTCGGGAAGAAGGCGGGCGCCTCCACCGGGACGGGGCTGTGGAGCGCGCTGCGGATCGTCGCCGAGATGCGGGCGGCCGGGCGTACGGGCAGCGTGGTCGGTCTGATCTGCGACCCGGGGGACCGCTACCTCGACAAGTACTACTCCGACGACTGGCTGGTCGGAGAGCGGATCGACATCGCGCCCTACCGGGCCGCCATGGAGTCCTTCCTGGCGGGCGGCTCCTGGACGGGCTGACGCCCTCAGGCCGCGGTCGCGCCGTGGACGCCGAGGAAGGTGGCGGTGGAGCCGTGGGCGGCTGTCGGGGTAGGCGGGTCGCGGGGCGGGGAGTGGTTGGGGGCGGGTGACGGCTGACAGCTTTCAGAGTCTGTCAGCCGTCAGCCGCCATCTGTTCGCCCTCAGACCTCAGCCGTCAGCGGCCCGTCGTCAGCCGTCCGCTGGCCTGCGGATCACCGCCCGCCCGCCAGCGAGGTCGATCCCCGTGCGCTTCGGCGCGCCGTCGTGCTCGTCGTCCCGCAGCACCAGCTCGACCCGCCGCTGCTCCAGCTGCACCCGCTTGCTCGGGTACAGCAGCGCGTGCAGCTCCTCCGTCGCGGTCGCACCCGCGCCGCGCCCACCGGCCGAACCCGCCGCCGTCGGACGGGCGCGCAGTCGCCGCACCACCGCACCGAGGAAGAACAGCACCACCAGCCCGGCCGGCAGCAGTAGCCCGCCCGCCGCACCCGTCAGAAGCATGCCCATGCTGGCGTCAACGGTCAGTGCCGCAGCCGAGTTCCTGACCGCCGAGAGGAGCGCGAAGAGCGTGAAGAGCGCCCCGGCCGACGGGGCCACCGACTCCGACCGTCCCCGACCGTCCCCGACCGCCCCCGAACCCCTACGGCAGCGGCACCGTCGGCAGGTCGGTCGGCACGAGGAGCTGCAGCTCCTCCGTCGACGGGTCGGCCAGCGCCGCCACCCGCACCGCATGACGCTCGACCATCGTCTCGAACACCTGCCGGGCCGTGCGCCCGTTGCCGAAGTTGGGGCCGCGCTCCAGCCGGGCGAAGTGGTCCAGTAGCGCGCCCTCGGTCGCCTCGGAGAGCGCGTACTCGTGCTCCGCGCACTGCGCCCGGGCGATCTCCAGCAGCTCGTCCGCCGTGTAGTCGGGGAAGGTGATGGTGCGTGAGAACCGCGACGAGACACCGGGGTTGGCGGACAGGAAGCGCTCCATTTCGGCGGTGTAGCCCGCCACGATGACGACCACCTCGTCGCGGTGGTCCTCCATCAGCTTGACCAGGGTGTCGATCGCCTCGCGCCCGAAGTCCCGCGCGCCGTCCTCGGGCGCGAGCGCGTACGCCTCGTCGATGAACAGCACCCCGCCGCGCGCCCGGTCGAAGGCGGCGGCGGTGCGGATCGCGGTGGAGCCGATGTGCTCGCCGACCAGGTCGACCCGGGCGACCTCGACCAGGTGTCCGCACTGGAGCACCCCGAGCGAGGCGAGGATCTCGCCGTACAGCCGGGCGACTGTGGTCTTGCCGGTGCCGGGGGCGCCGGTGAACACCAGGTGGCGGCGCAGCGAGGGCGCCTTGAGCCCGGCCTGGCGGCGGCGCCGGCCGACCGAGATCAGGTCGATCAGGGTGCGCACCTCCTGCTTCACCGTCGCCAGCCCGACCAGCGAGTCCAGCTCGGCGAGCGCCTCGTCGGCAGGCCGGCAGTCCGGGATCGGGGCGATCGCAGACGAAGCCGAGGCCGAGGCCGCCGAAGACCCCGGAGGAGCGGCCAACACGGCCATGGCAGCGGTCAGTTGGGCCGCCCGAGGCGCCGGTACCTCAGTGGCGGCGCCCGCAGGGGCGGCCGGCCCGACATCGTCCGACGTGCACCCCTCCGTGATCGGCCCCGGCTCGGAGAACTCGAACCCGGTCCGCTCGTTCTGCTCCGTCCGGCACCGGGTGAGCTGGGTGCGGCACCCGTCGATGATGTGGAAGCCGAAGCCCTTGCCGTGCGAGACCCGGCAGTCCTCGAAGGTGCCCCGCCCCTGCGCCGAGACGTACACACCGGCGTCCGTGCTGGCCCGCACGGTGCAGTCGCGCAGCACCGGGTCGGCGCCCTTGGTGACGATGACGCCGGTGGCCACGTCCGAGATCTCGCAGCCGGTGAGCAGTCCGCCGCTGCCGTGGTCGCGGAACCAGAGCCCGGTGCCGGCCTCCTGCACCCGGCAGCCGGCCAGGGAGACGGTGGCCCCGCCGCTGACCGAGACCGCCGAGCTGCGGATCCGGCTGAACGAGCAGCCCTCGGCGACGGCGGCGGAGTCCCGGTCGAGGACGAACAGCGCGTCCGGCAGGTCGTGCAGCGAGCAGTCGGTGAGGGTGAGCCGAGCGCCGTCGCTGACCCACAGCGCCGGGTACTCGCCGGTGGAGCCGTGGATTTGGCAGGACTCGGCGACCGCCTCGGTGCCCTGGTCCCAGACCGACAGCGCGCCGCGCCCGAAGTCCCGCACGGTGCTGTGGACGAGGCTGAGCCGGGAGCGTCCGCGCAGGTCGGCGCCGTTCTCCGGCAGGTCGTGCACCCGGCAGCCGGTGAGTACGAGCTCGGCCTCGCCGTCCAGGGTCAGGCCATTGCCGGTGACCCGGTGGATCTCGCAGTCGACCAGCCGTCCGCCGGCCTGTGCCTCGGCCTGTACGCCGCTGCCACGGATCTCGTAGATCTCGCAGCCGGTCAGTTCGGCCGCGCTGCCCGGGTCGGAGAGCAGCACTCCGGCGCCGGAGGTGTGGTGGACGCGGCAGCGGTCCAGCGCGGCGGTCGCGCCGCCGAGGACGGCGAGCCCGGCCTGACCGGCCGCGGCGACCTCGCAGTCCTCGAAGGCGGCGGCGGTCCCCTCGCCTCGCAGCCGCAGTCCGAGCCCGCCGGGGTTGGCGACCACGCAGCCGCGCAGGGTCGGCCGGGCGCCGCCGCCGACCTCGATCCCGGTGGCGGAGCGGGTCTCGACCCGGCAGCCGCTGAACGCGGGCGTCGCCTGCGGGCCGGTGACCAGGACGGCCGGGCTGGAGCTGTCGCCGCCCTCGATCACCAGGTCGCGCACGGTCGCGGCGGCGGTGACGGTGAGCGCCACCCCGGAGGCCGGCTCGATCCGGACGGTGCCCGGGCCCTGGGCCGGCACGACCGTCACCGGCTTGTCCAGCAGCACGTTCTCCCGGAAGGTCCCCGGCCGGACGGTCACGGTGTCGCCCGGTTCGGCGGCCGCCAGGGCCTCCGCGAGCGTGTCGTACTCGCCCGCGCGGCGACGCCAGCGGGATGCGCTGTCCTGGGTGACCCGGACCCTGTGCTCAGCCATGACGGTCTGTCGTCCCCACCTTCGTCGTGCCGGCGATCAACGGGCCGTACGCGCGGGGTGCGCGGGCCGTCCGCCCCACCGTAGCGCGCCTGTCTGGGTGCTCCGCGCGCCCGCGGGCGCGCGGACACCGCTAGCACCCGCCGCGGCCACAGGTTCCGACCACTTGTTCAACGAGCGCGCACAGCCTGGGTTCCGTACCGCCGCCCAGGAACCGGAGCGCATGCCAACGAGCTGGAACGAAGGAGCGCCCCGGGGCACGGACGAGTGCTCAGCGTCCGTCGGCGGGCCAGAGTGCCCCGTCCTCCAGCACCTCGACGTCGTCGCCGAGCCGCAGCGCGCCGAGCACGTCGCCCTCGACGCCGGCCGGGCGCTCGGGGATCAGGTTCTGCCCGAACGCGGCCTTGCGCAACAGGCGGTGGTGCCGGGCCAGGGTGCGCAGCGGCTCCGGGCCGCGCCGCTCGCCGCTCTCCTGGTCGGTGGTGGTGATCACGCAGCGGCCGCAGGGTTTGACCACCTTGAAGGTGAGCGAGCCGATCCGGATCCGGCGCCAGCCGTCCTCGGCCCAGCCCTCGGAGCCGGCGACCACCACGTTGGGGCGGAAGCGCTCCATCGGCAGGGTCTCGTGGCCGTCCGGGTGCTCGGCGGCGATCAGCTCGTTGAGCCGGTCCAGCGAGGCGGTGGTGGTGAGCAGCAGCGGGAAGCCGTCGGCCATCGAGACGGTGTCGCCGGGCTCGCCGTACTCCGGGTCGACGGGCCGGGCACGGGGGTCGTCCAGGTGCACCAGGCGGTACTCGCCGAGGTGCTCGGCGATCCAGCCGTGCGCCTCCTCGGCGGCCTCGACGGCGCGGAAGCGGGTGCCCCAGACCTCGACCTCGGCGAGCGGGTCGCCGGCTGCGACGGCGGGGGCGGCGACCTCGATCCGGGAGCCGTCGGGGGCGGTCAGCGACAGCGAGCCGTCGGGCAGCAGGGCGACCCGGATCTGTCCGAGGGCGGCGTTCTCGCGCTGGCTGACGAAGCGTCCGGTGGGATCGGCGAGCATCCAGCGCCGGTCTCCGGCCAGACCCCAGGGCTGGACCGCGGCGGTGTCCGGGCTCAGGCGGTACATCGATTTGACGGGGTAGACGTGGAGTCCGATGAGGCGCATTCCCCCATCCTGCCAGCAGCGCTGCGGCCACCCGCACGGTCCTCGGCCCTCCCCGTACGCGCACGGACCGCCCGGGACGCCGTGGGGGGCGTTCCGGGCGGTCCGTGGATGACCCGTTTCTCCGTTCGCCCGGCGTTCAGGGGTCGCCGGGTGGTGCTCAGGTGGTGCGGGTGCGGGCCGGGTGGGGTTCGGCCCCGTGGTGCCAGGGGCTCAGTAGCCCTGGGCCTGCGACTGGTAGCCGCCCTGGAAGTTGCCGGGCTCGCCGTACGGGCCCGGGCGCTGCGGCTGCATCGGGCGGACCGGCGCGACCGGAGCCATGGCCGGGCGCAGCTGGGCGCCGCCGAAGTCGCCGCCCTGACCCTGGAAGCCGGGGGCGGCTGGGTTCGGGCCGCCGAAGGACTGCTGGCCGCCGAAGCTCTGCGGCTGGCCGCCGGGCTGGCCGTGGCCGAAACCGGCCGGGCCGCCGTTCGGCTGAGCGCCGAAGGTCTGCGGGCCGCCCTGGCCGATGAAGGTGTTCTGGCCGCCGAAGCTCTGGCCGCTGGTCGGCTGGTAGCCACCACTGGCGGTCTGCGCGAACGCCGGGGCGGCGGGCTGCGGCCGCTGGTACGGCTGGGGGGCGCCGTAACCGGGGACGGGCGGCTGCGGAGCGGCGGCGGCGTACGCCGGCGCGGGCTGCGCGGGGATGTACGCCGTGGCGGGGCCGGCGGAGGGGCCGCTGCTCGGGCCGGGGCCCAGGGCGAGGCGGGCGGGCGGCAGCGCGGGGAGGTTGCTGCCGGCACTCTCGTACCCGTTGCCGTACCGGTTCTCGTAGGACGGGGCGAGGCCTGATCCGTATCCGGACGACAGCGCCGGCGGCAGGGCGGCCGGCACATTGATGGGTGCGATCTGGGGGACGCCGCGCTCAGCCACGAGGCTGTCGTAAATCGGCGTGCCGGAGGAGAAGGACGGAGAGGGGTAGCCGACTCCGTCGTAGGAGCGGGGCGAGGTCATGGGGCATACGGTAAGCCCACAATGCGCCTGCTGAGGAGAGTGAGAGGGGGAGCAGTTCGAGTGTTTACACAGTCTTCGCTCGCACAAAGGTTTCGAAAGCGGGGAGAACGGACAAAACGGCGCTCAGTTCCGGACAACCCTGGCGCCCCGTCAGTGATCGAACAGCACCTGGACGAGGCCGCCGCAAGACCTTGCGGCGACCGGCCGGTGGACGGCTGTGGGTGCCGCGGAGAAACCTTTGCGGACAGGGCGTGCGCTGGCGCATTCGAGCCCCCGCCAGCGGTGCGACGGGGCCTCGTGAATGTTTGGGGAATAAATTTCCCGTCAGTGCCCACAGCGGGCGATCCGGACGCCGGTCGGGACGGCGATCCGAGTGGTGGGGGCCGCCTGCGGGGCCGTCAGTGCGACTGCAACGCCTGGCTCTGCGCGGGCAGGGCGGGCCGGGCGGCGATCTCGGAGGTGCAGAAGGAGCAGCGGGTCGCGGCGGCCGGGATCGAGCTCAGACACTCCGGGCAGTCCACCTTGGCGACCGGCGTCGGCTTGGTCGACTCGAAGCGGGCCTGCAGCTTGCCGACCGGCACCACCACGACGAAGTAGATCACCGCGCTGACCAGTACGAACGCGATCAGCGCATTGACGAAGAGGCCGTACGGGAACTTGGTGCCGCCCACTTCGAAGGTCTTCTGGCTGAAGTCGCCGACCGCGCCGGTGGCGACCCCGACCAGCGGAGTGAGGAAGGCACTGACGAACCCGGTGACGACGGCGGTGAAGGCCGCGCCGATCACGATGCCGACCGCGAGGTCCACCACGTTGCCGCGCAGCAGGAAGCTGCGGAATCCCTTGAACACCGGGTGACTCCGAATCCGAACGGGGAAGGAGGAGATGGGATGGCGCGGGGGCGCCCCGGCCGGACATCCTGCCGAGCGGCCAGGGCCGAGGTCCAACCGCGTTCACCCGATCCGCGTAACCGGCCGATCGCCGGTGCCCGGCCTTCCCGGCCTTCCCGGCCTTCCCGGGCGACGCGCGGGCGCTCCGCGTACCGGCCTGTCGGCAGCGTCGCGGCCGAACAATTGGGCGGAACAGCCCGCGACTTGATCCGGCCGGCGCTTGAGGCGGAGCGCGGCGGAGCGGAGGGGCGGCCGTCCGGAGCGGCCCGGGGCGAGACGGGGCGCACAGCGGTCGCAACCGGCGCACGACGGCGGGTCTTCAGCGCACATCGGGTGTACGGGCGCGGGCGCACTGGCCACCATCAGGTTGCGCGAAGGGGCTGTACCGGGCGTGGTGCTGTGCCAAGGTCTGTCCATGCCCGACCATACGGCGGCCGATTCGGCCGGAGCCCGCCCGCGCGTCCTGCATCTGATCAGTGACTCGCGCCGGGGCGGCGCCCAGAACTTCGCCCGTGACCTCCACCGGGAACTGCGCCGCCGAGGCCAGGCCTCCGCGCTGTGCGCCCTCGCCCCGCACCCTGCCGTGCCGCCCGCCCGGTCGGGTGCGGCCGCTTCGGGGGCGTGCACCGCTGGGACGGTCGTTCCGGGCACCTGCGCCGAGGAGTGCCCAGACACCGCCGGCCTGCGCGCCGCCGCGGTCCTCGGCCCCGGCCGGCTGCGCCCGAGCACCCTGCGCGCGCTGCGCTCCGCCGCCCGCTCCGCCGACGTGGTGCTCGCCCACGGCTCCGACACCCTGGCCACTTGCGCCCTCGCCCTGGTCGGCACCCGCACCCCCTTCGTCTACGTCTCGGTCGGCCACCCCCGCTACTGGACCGCCAGCCGGCTGCGCAGACTGCGCGGCGGTGCGCTGATGTACCGCGCCGCCGCGGTCACCACGCTCACCGACGAGGCGCGCGAGGTTCTGGAGGGGCAGTTCCAGCTCCCTGGGGGCAAGGTCCGGGTGATCCCCAACTCCCGTGCCGCCGAGAGCTATCCGCCCGCCGACGGCCGCGCCGAGCGGCGCGCCGCCCGGCGCGCCCTGGGCCTGCCGGCGGACGTCCTGCTGGTCGCCTGGATCGGTGCGATAGCGCCGGAGAAGCGACTTGACCTCGCCCTCGACGTGCTCGACCGGCTGCCCGACGTCCGGCTGGCCGTCGCCGGGGACGGCCCGCTGCGCGAGACCCTGGCCCGCCACCCGGCCGCCGCCCGCGCCCACTTCCTCGGCCCCCTGCCCGACCCCGTCCCGCTCTACCGGGCTGCCGACGCACTGCTGCTCACCAGCGACAGCGAGGGCGTGCCCGGTGCGCTCATCGAGGCTGCGCTGGCCGGGGTTCCCGCCGTCGCCACCGACGTCGGCTGGGTGCGCGAGGTGGTCCGGGACGGCGCCACCGGCGCGCTGGTCGCCCCGGGGGACCCGCTCGCCCTGGCCGAGGCACTCGCCAAGGTACTCGCCTGCAACCGGGCGGGCCTCGGCGCGGCCGCCCGGGCACACGCGCTGGAGCACTTCGAGCTCGGCGCGGTGGTGGACGACTGGCAGCGGCTGGTCGCCGAGGTGTGGACGGGCGCTCCCGACTCGCACTGACGGGCGGCTCGTCCGCGGGCCAAGCTGCGCCGTTCGGGCGAATCCGGGCCCGCCGCTCCGTACCGACTCACCGGTAACGAAACGTCATCAGCAGACTTCCCGATGTGAACTCGAAGTCGCTGCTGCGGTCGTTCGTCCTGCTCGCCGTCGCCGCCGGGATCGCCGCATCCCCCGTCCAGGCCGGTGCGGTGTCCCGCCAACCCCCCTCCGAGGGCGTCCAGTTCGTCAAGCTCGACCACCCGCAGCCGGTGCGCGAGAGGGCCCGCACCGAGGTGGTCGAGTTCTTCTGGTACGACTGCGACCACTCCCAGCAGCTCGAAGAGCCGCTGCAGGCCTGGGCGGAGAAGCACCGCGCGGACGTCGCGCTGCGCCGGGTCCCGGCGATCTGGCCGGGCGGCGTGGAGGAGGGCACCCAGCGCGCCCACGCGCGCCTGTACTACACGCTGGAGCGCCTCGGCCTGGTCGAGCGTCTGCAGACCGGCGCCTTCCGCTCGATCCACAACGACAAGGCCGGCCTCACCACCGAGGCCGCCGCCGTCGGCTGGGCGGTGCGCCACGGCGTCGACGCCCAGCTCTTCCGACGGGCCTACCGCTCCACCGAGGTGCGCAAGTCGGTGGACGGCGCGGCCGCCGAGTTCGTCCGCTACGGCATCAACGAGCTGCCGACCGTGGTAGTCCAGGGCGAGTACCGCACCTCGCCGACCAAGGCGGGCGGCGTCGACGCGATGCCCGAGGTGCTGAACTACCTGGTGCAGCAGGAGCAGCTGCAGAAGCGCTGAGCGTGGCCCGACCGGTGACGTGCGGTCAGCTCACCCCTTGCCTAACCATTCAGATGCTGTTTAATGGTTAGTATGAGCGAGCTGACGATCCCGCACGTCCACCACCGCTACGTCGACCTCGACGGCCTGCGCGTCTTCTACCGCGAAACCGGCCCGGCCGACGCCCCCGCCCTTCTGCTGCTGCACGGCTTCCCCTCGGCCTCGCACCAGTACGCCCGGCTGCTCGACGCGCTCGGCACCCGCTACCGCCTGATAGCCCCCGACTACCCGGGCTTCGGCCACAGCGACAGTCCCGCGCCCGATGCCTTCCGCTACCGCTTCGACACCCTCGCCGACGTGGTCGAACGCTTCTGCCTCGCGCTCGGCCTGGATCGTTTCGCGCTGTACGTCTTCGACTTCGGCGCACCCGTCGGCCTGCGCCTGGCCACCCGCCGGCCCGAGTGGATCACCGGCCTGGTGGTCCAGAACGGCAATGCCTACGAGGAGGGACTCTCCGACCAGGCGAGGGAGTTCATCGCCAACAAGCGCGGCGTCCCGGGCGCCGAGGACGCAGCCCGGTCGATCCTCACCCTGGAGATCACCCGCAGTCAGTACGAGGGCGGTACCGGCGACCCGAGCCTGGTCGCCCCCGACGGCTGGACGCTCGACCAGCACTTCCTCGACCTGCCCGGCCGCAAGGAAATCCAGGTCGAACTGGCCCTCGACTACTTCACCAACGTCGAGCTCTACCCGGCCTGGCAGGAGTGGCTGCGTGCCGAACAGCCGCCCACGCTGGTGGTCTGGGGGCTGGGCGACCCGTTCTTCACCGAGGCCGGCGCCCGCGCCTACCTGCGCGACCTGCCCGAGGCGGAGTTGCACGTTTTCGACACCGGGCACTTCGCGCTGGAGGAGAAGCTGCCCGAAATCGCCCCGCTGATCGACGACTTCCTCGCGCGTACGCAGAAGTAGCGTGCTCCGTACGGTTCAGTCGCGGCGCAGAAGATAGGTGACGAAGCCGAGCGTCCCCCGGTAGCCGTGCAGCCATTCGGTGCGGTGGCGGTCCGCAGCCTCGCGGGCGGCCGCCGCGCCCGGGTGCTCCGGGTGGTCCAGCACCCACTCGGCCAGCGAACCGGTCCAGGAGAACTCGTAGTCGTCCCACTCCCGCGCGGTGGTGACATGCGCGTACACCAGGGTCCAGCCCTCCGCGAGCACCCGGTCGGTGGTGGTCGCCAGGTCCGCGAAGTCCTCCTGGACCGCGCCCAGCCCGTCCAGCGCGGCCCGGGACGGCTCGCGCTCCCAGAAGCCCTCGCCGACCAGCAACCGGCCGCCCGGGGCCAGCAGTTCACGGGCGGCCGCGAGCGTCGGCAGCAGCCCGTCGAAGGCGTGGGTGGCGCCCACGCACAGCACCAGGTCGAAGGGCTCCTTGGCGGTGAACTCCCGGGCGTCCAGATGGTGCAGGCCGATCCGGCGCACCACACCGAGCGCGGTCGCTGTCTCCCGGGCCCGGGTCAGCGCCTCAGCGTCCAGGTCCACCCCCACCGCCCGCCAGCCCGGTCGGGCGGCCAGCGTCCGCAGCAGCCAGGCGCCCTCGCCGCAGCCGAGGTCCAGCGCCCGGCCGGACTCCTGCCCGGCGAGCGCGCGGTCCAGCAGACGGGCCACCGACCCGTCCGCCAGCGGCGCCGCGATCGGGTGGTGGGCGTGGGCGAGGCGGGAGATCTGCTGACGGTCCATCCGAGCAGTATGAATCCGCCCGGCCCGGAGCGCCGGGCTTTTCTCATGCCCGTGAGTACGTCCGGCCCTTCCAGGCCGCGCCCCGGCCGCGCCAGTGCTGCACCGCCGAGTCCACCGTCATCAGCAGGTACAGCGAGGCCGTGAACGGCAGCAGCAGCACGGCAGCGGCCGGCTGGCCGTAGTACCGGACCATCGGCAGATAGGTGCCCGCCATCAGCACCCAGGCCGCCCCGCCGGCCGCCGCCACCGCCGGAGCCCCCGCCACCAGCCCGGCCACCGTCGCCACCGGCGGCACCAGGTACACCAGCGCCAGCCCCAGCACCGTCCCGAGCAGCAGCAGTGGCGAATGCCTCAACTGGGCGTACGCGCTGCGTGACACCATCCGCCACAACTGCTCCAACCGCAGGTACGGACGGACGCTGTCCACCTCCTCGGCCAGGCCCAGCCAGATCCGCCCGCCCGAGGACTTCACCGCCCGGGCCAGCGACACATCGTCGATCACCGCCCCCCGGATCGCCGCCACCCCGCCCGCGCGCTCCAGCGTCTCCCGCCGCACCAGGGAACAGCCGCCCGCCGCGGCCGCCGTCCGGGCGCCTGGCCGGTTGCTCCGGCGGAACGGGTAGAGCTGGGCGAAGAAGTAGACGAAGGCCGGGACGATCAGCCGCTCCCAGCCGGTCTCCACCCGCAGCCGGGCCATCTGCGACACCAGGCCGAGCCCGTTGCTCTCGGCGGCGGCCACCAGGTCGGCCAGCGAATCCGGGCCGTGCGCGATGTCCGCGTCCGTCAGCAGCAGGTACTCGACGTCCGGACCGGCCAGCTCCACCCCGTGCCGCAGCGCCCACAGCTTGCCCGTCCAGCCGGACGGCAGCGGGGGAGGGGTGGTCACGGTCAGCTCCAGCCCGTCCATCGTCCGCAGCTCCGCGGCCAGCGCGCCGGTGTTGTCCGAGCTGTGGTCGTCCACCAGGATCACCCGCGCCCGCCCCGGGTACTTCTGCGCCAGCAGTGTCGGCAGACTCAGCGGCAACACCGCCGCCTCGTCCCGGGCCGGCACCACGACCGCCACCTGTGGCCAGCGCACCGGCCGGCGACGCGGCGGCAGCCGCACGTCGGTGCGCCAGAACGAGCCGTGGCAGCACGCCAGCCAGAGCCAGACCAGCAGGGAGGACGCGGCGATCCACAGCAGGACGGTCACCCCGGAAGTCTGCCGCAGAACGGGCTCCGGCGGGAGGATCGACTAAAGTCTTGCCCCGTGAAGATCGCACTGATGGACTCCGGAATCGGCCTGCTGGCCGCCGCCGCCGCCGTTCGGAAGCTGCGCCCGGACGCCGATCTGGTGCTCTCTTCCAACCCGGCCTCGATGCCGTGGGGGCCGCGCACCCCCGAAAGGATCACTGAGCTGGCCCTCGGCTGTTGCCGGGCGGCCGCCGCGTACGAACCCGACGCGCTGGTGATCGCCTGCAACACCGCCTCGGTCCACGCGCTCGCCACCCTGCGCGCCGAACTGGAGCCCGGACTGCCCGTCATCGGCACCGTCCCGGCGATCAAGCCCGCCGCCGCACTCGGCGGCCGCGTCGCCATCTGGGCCACCCCGGCCACCACCGGCAGCGCCTACCAGCGCGGCCTGATCCGCGACTTCGGCGGCACCGCCGAGGTCACCGAGGTCGCCTGCCCGGGCCTCGCGGACGCCGTCGAGCACGGCGACGACGACGCCATCACCGCCGCCATCGCCAACGCCGCCGCGCGTACGCCGGTGGGCACCGACACGATCGTGCTCGGCTGCACCCACTACGAACTCGTCGAGGACCGCATCCGCGCCGCCGTCGCCCCCACCGCCTCCCAGGCCCTCACCTTCCACGGCTCCGCCGACGCCGTCGCAGCCCAGGCCCTCCGCCGCACCGCCGACCCCACCCGTACCGGCACCGGCACCCTCACCGTCCTCCACGCGGGCGCCCCCGCCACCCTCCCCGAGGCCGCCACCCTCTACCCCCAGGGCCGTTCCCTGGCCACCCTCATCCCCTGACGGGAGCGCCGGCCCGGCCGACTTCTCACGCTGTGGCTCCCCCGACCGGCTCAAACCGGTCGCCCGGCCAGCAGCTTCTCGGCCGTTTGCACAGGAAGTCGGCGCCAGGTCGACTTCCTGTGCGGCGTGGGCCTTCCCGAAGCTTGAGACCGAGCGGAATCAGCCATCTCTCGGGCTCGACCGCTCGGCGCGGTGCGCGCCTGAGGGGCACATGCTTCCGGGCCTGATGCCTTTGGTGGGAGTCGCTCGGTCGCTCCTGTCCCCAGCGAGCACCCCGGCTGGGGCCGGCATGCCGGCCACCCAGGGCCGAACCGGGCCTGCTGGTAAGCGGGTGCTGCTCTGGCGCGGCCGGTGTCGGAGTGGAAGACGGCCTCCCGGTGCGGTGTCTCGCGCCGGTGCCGACTTCCTACCGGTGTCCGCTTCTACCGGTGTCGGCGCAGAAGCCCGTGGGCCGTCCGGACAGGCTGCGTGCCTGAGAGGCACGCAGCCTGTCGCATGAAGGAACCGAGCGGCTGGTCGGGCGTGAACTGCCCTGTGCCAGCGCGGCGAGGCATGTGCCGGAGCGAGTCCGCCACCGTGGGGGAAGCCAAGTCCCGGGTGGCTTCCCGCACGGCGGGGTGGTGTCAGGCGACCGCTTGGCGGCGCCAGCGGCGGTAGGCGGGTTCGAGGCCGGAGAGGATGGTGTCGAAGCGGCGGGTGCTGGTGGTGGAGTCGACCTGGAGGCGGCTGATCTGGAGGGGATGGGTGGGGAGGCGGGGGCCGAGGCGGTGGTCGGAGAGGAAGCCGAGGCGGTAGCCCAGTTCCTGCAGGACGGTTTCGGCACGGGGGTCGTGGCCGCCGTCGGGGTAGGCGAAGGCGGTCGGGGGTTCGCCGAGCCAGCGGGTGAGGGCTTCGTGGGCGCCGGTGATCTCGGCTCGGACGGTGGCGTCGTCGCAGCGGCCGAGGCACGGGTGCCCCTGGGTGTGGTTGCCGATGGCGACGCCGCCGTCCCGTAGGGCGAGCAGGTCGGCGGGGGTGAGTTGTTCCTGGCGGGGCGGTCGGCGGTCCGCGCTGGCCCGCAGTTCGTGCAGGCTGCGGCGCCGGTCCGGGTCGGGCATGGCCTTGAGCCGGAGGAGCAGCTGGGACGGGCGGCCGCAGTCGAGCGAGCGGGCGCGGCCGCCGTGACGGGCGAGGAAGTCGGCCTCGTGCCACCAGAAGGGGCGCTCGGTGCCGATGAGCTCGGAGATGACGAAGGCGGTCGCGGGGATGCCCCGCGCGTCGAGGGCGGGCAGGGCGTGGGTGAGGACGCTTCGGTCGGCGTCGTCGAAAGTGACCAGGACGCTGCGCGGCGGCAGCGGCCGCCGCTCGGTGACGGCTTGGAGCACGGCTTCGAGCGAGACCGGGGTGGCCAGCCTTCGCAGCCGGTCGAGCTGGGCGCCAAAGGAGCGGTGGTCGGTCACCCCGTGGTACGCGAGGACGGCGAGCCGCTGGGCGGCCCGGGCCCGGAACAGGGGTTGCACGGGGGCGAACCGCAGCCATTCGCCCCGCGCGTCCTGTTGTTCCGTCTCGGCGTGTTCCGTGGTGACGGGCGTCCGGTGCAGGCCGGCGCCGTAGTGGTCGGCCGCGCACCCGGTGGGCGGCGGCAGCGCCCGCACGCCGGGCACGGGCCTGGCGCGGGCGATGGAGATCGGTGTGGTGGACTGGGTTTGCGGCAACGGTTCCCCCTCGGTCGCCGAGCGGCGTGGCGGTCCCGCCGGAGGACGGAGCCCGGCCTCCGACTCCAGGAGGCGGCGGCTCCGCTCCCTGGGTATTCCGGTTCTTGGTGGGGGGTTCTCACCCGTCCCGTGAACGGCTCCTGGATCATTCGATGCCATTGAGACCGCTGTCCCGCATGGATGGTTGTACCGGGGGGACGAGGATTTTTCGTGGACTGATTGTGGAGCACGAACACGGCTCCGCAGGCCGGGAGAACCCCGTACGGCCGGTTACCCGGGTGCCGGATCCCTCACTCCTCGCGGGCTGCCTCGGGCGCGCGCCCCGGGTACCTTGGGTTCATGGCAGATGCGGACCGTGATCCCTTGCACCTGCACGGCGCGAGCCGGATGGCCCGGGCGTGCAGCGGTGGAGCCCTGGTCACCCACCAGATCCCGCTGGCGGTGGTCGGCCTGGCCTGCCTGGCGCTGGGCATCGTCGTGGCCGTGATCGTTCCGGACAGTGACGGACCGGCCTGGGCGATGGCGGTGGCCGGCTGCCTGGCGACGGGGGTCCTGTTGCTCGGCCGGATCGCCTTCGGGGTGTTCCGTGACCGGCGGCGCGCCACGCTCTAGCGGGAACGGAACCGGACCCGAGCCGTAACCCGACGGGAACCGTTGAGCGATAGATCAACAGATCGAGTGAAATTGGTCAGATCGACCGAATTTCATCTTGTCCGACAATCCGCCACTCCCTCTTTCACCATTCCCGGACAACGACTTCATTCTCCCCTTACTGTGAATACGTTCTTGCGGCTCGGAGCGCCGTGGATGGGGAGCGACGAGCGGCAGACCGGGTGTGGCCGCGGTCCGCCGCCGGCCCGCTCCGAACTCGTCCCTGGTGCGTCGAGCACCGCTCGCTCCGCCTCGACCTGATCATCCTTGACGGCGACCCCCCGGGGTAGCTGGATAGTCTGGGGGCGTGGCCATTCCCCCCTTCCTCGCCGAACTCCGCTCCATGGTCGGCACCCGCCCGCTCTGGCTGAGCGCCGTCGTCGCCGTCGCCGTGGACGACCGGGGCCGGGTGCTGCTCGCCCGCCGGGCCGACGACGGGCGCTGGGCACCGGTCGGCGGCATCCTCGACCCCGGCGAGCAGCCCGCCGACGGGGTGGTGCGCGAGTGTCTGGAGGAGACCGGAGTGGTGGTCGTGCCCGAGCTGCTCGCCTCGGTCACCGTCTCGCCCCAGGTCACCTACCCGAACGGCGATGTGACGCAGTACCTGGTGCTGACCTTCCGCTGCCGGGCGGTTGGCGGCGAGGCGCGGGTGAACGACGACGAGTCGCTGGAGGTCGGCTGGTTCGGGCTGGACGAGCTGCCGCCGATGCTCGACACCGAGCACGAGCGGCTGCGCCACGCCCTGGAGTGCCAGGGGCCGGCGATCTTCAGCTGGGACGGCAAGGAGCGCCCGTGAAGCCCGTCAGCCCGTGGCCCCGTCAGATCTTCCCCTGCCGGTAGGCCTCCTCCGCCGCGTCCAGCACCGCCGCCAGGTCCCCGCCCGCCGTGGCGGTCGCCGTGGCGGCCACCGCGCCCTCCACGAACGGGGCGTTGGCGAAGCGGACCGGGAAGGGCAGGCCGTGCTCGTCGGCGTCCGAGAGCAGGGCCCGGACGGTGGTGACCGCCCCGCCCAGGTCGGCGAGCACCACCACACCGTGCCCCTGGTCGACCCGCCGGGTGGCGGCGGCCACCAGTACCGCGCTGATGCCCGGCCCGTCGGTCGGATTGCCGCCGGTCGCGGCGACCGGCGCGGGGGAGTCGGATCCGGTCAAAGCGAGCGCCAGGTTGCGTACGGCGGTGGCCAGTTCCTGGCTGTGCGAGACCAGGACGATCCCGACCCGGCCGTGCGCGGCCGGCCGGGCGGGGGCCGGTCGGGGCCGCGGGGTGGGCACGGGTGGGGTGCGGGGCGCCGGGGGATGGGCCGAGGGGGCGTCGGAGATGGGGATGACGTCTGCGCGGGTGCCGTCCCGGCGGCTCATCGGCTGCTCCCTAAGGCGGGGTCGTGGGCTGGGTGGTGGATTCGGGGCCGTACGCGCCCTGGCAGCACTCTGGCAGCTGCCCCCGGCCCCCGTCGCCCGGGACACGCCTCCGGCGCGCCCGGACGAGCCGCAACGGGAGCCGACCTGGCCGCGAGGAAGGCGACGGGCCCCGCGGCGCCTCGACCGCTCCTCCAGCGGCGCTCCTCCGGGCCCCCTCCCCGCCCGGTGGAGTCCTCGTCAACCCGCTGACCGGGCCGGGGCGGTGTGGCTAGGCTGGCCATGGAATGTCGTCGGGAGGAGATCGGTCAGTGGCAGTGAACAGCGGGACGGACATCGAGGAAGCCGGCGCCCAGCCGGAGCTGGCGCCGAACGGGAAGCCGAAGGTGGACTTCACCGGGGCCGAGTGGCTGTACAGCAGCCAGGGCGTCGGGGACGTCCAGATCGCCTTCGTGGACGGGTACATCGGGATGCGGGACGGCCGCCAGGAGGACGGTCCGATCCTGGTCTTCACCCCGGCCGAGTGGCGGGCCTTCGTGCTCGGTGCCCGGGACGGCGAGTTCGACCTCACCTGAGGCCCGACCTCTCACCGAGCCGCCGGTGTACACCTGAGGCGCCGACACGTACCTGCGGAGCGGACCCCTCCGGCACGGAAGTGCGCGGTGAACGGGCCCGCTCCGCGGGTGGTTCTGCAGCTGATTTCGGCACCGGACATCACAACTGATGATCCTTTGAGCGTGCCCCGTCAGAATTTCTGTTGACTGTTAGACAAACGCAGCTCAGAGTATGAGCACAGGCAGACGCCGTGCCCACCGCCCCCACGCGGCCAGACACGGCGCCTGCTGTGCGGCCCGGCAGCGTTGCCAGGCCATCCTCCCAGTCATCCCCTGCGCACCGGGGTGCGTCGGCCGGTCCCGGCCCACAAGGGGCCGGCAGTCGCCGGGAGGCTGGCGCCGAAGCCGAGAGCGACTCGGGTGACGGCACCTTTTGCTCGGGACCCGCACGCCCCCACGCGGCGGCGTCCCGAGCAGATCCACGGGAGCGACGGGCCGGGGCCCCGCGGATCTGGCTCTTGTTGCATGGAACTGTTGGCTTGTGTGTTGTGCTGTGTGCGATGACGAAGCTGGGTGCTCGGCTTTTCGACACGACAAGTGCACAGTGAGGGATACGCGTGTAGGGCCGCGTTGCGACATGCCGTCCCCCCGGAGGGTGAAACCCAGAACGGCTGTCGTGCTGAACCGAACGTAGCCCGGACGGTTGCTCAGAGTCAACATTGGTCTCTGAGCGTCGATCTCCCGCCGGTCCCGAGTCGGTGCCCCACCCACCTCGCGAGCGCGGTGTGCCGGGCACGTACGATGTTCCCATGTCTTTTCTCCGCCGTCGCTCCGGACAGCCCGCCGGCCCGGACTTCGACGTGCTCGCGATGGACCCGGGTGACTGGCCCGGCGACTTCGGTGCGGCCATGATGACCGGCCCGGACGGCTCCTGCCAGGGGATTTTCCTGCGCTACGACCTGTTCGGCGGCAGAGGCCCGGCGATGTTCATCGGCAATCTCCCCGAGGGCTCGCCCGCCCGGGAGACCGGCGACAACGTGCCCTTCGAGGTGCGGCAGCTGCTCGCGGCGCTGGAGAACGACGAGCCGGTCGAGTTCGTCTCGGCTGAGGACTTCCCGGTCATGCTCGGGGACGACCTGTTGATCGTGAAGAAGGTCAAGGTCAGCGAGGAGCGCGTGTTCTGCGCCCAGTTCGGCCGCAGTGACGGTGTCCTGGTCACCATCGCGTCCTGGGACCGACCGATTTCGGACGACCTGTATCAGCTGCTGAAGCCGCTTCCGGCCGACATGTTCCAGCAGGGCTGACCGGGCTCGCGCCCGAGGCCCGGGCGCTGCTTGACGGCCTCGATCACCGGTTCGTACAGTCGCGGACGTGCCGTGCCGCCTCCCGCTGCTGAACCGTCGCAGGCATCTCGACCTGCCGCGGACCGCCAGGGCGGTGTGTCCGGGGCGCTGAGGGGGATTCGTCCCCGTGGCGCCGGGCAGTCGGCCTGATCCGGTCGGCGCCGAACCCGGGGGCGGGCCGTGCGTCGACCTCCGGGGCCGCCAGCCGGTTCCGCACGCCCGTACGGCGTGCCGTTCGCACCCGCTGAGCCCACGCTGCCGCCCGGAGGCACCAGCATCATGACGACCAGCTCTGCCACCGATCGTTCTTCAAACGATCGTTCCCGAACCGGATCGCCGGTGTCCGGCCAGCCCACCTCCGGCCACCCGGTTCCGAACCACCCCGGTTCAAGCCACTCCGCGCCGCCCGCGCCCGACCGCACCGCGGTCGAGGGAGCCCTGGCCGGACTGCCCCGGGTGGTCGACCTGCTCGCCGCCCGCGCCGAGGAGCACGACCGCGACGCCACCTTCCCGTACCAGGGCATCGAGGCCGTCCACGAGGCCGGGCTGCTCACCCTGACCGTCTCCCAGCGGTACGGCGGACCGGGCGGCATGCTCGCCGACACCGTCCGGGTGCTGGCCCAACTCGGCCGCGGCGATGCCTCGGTGGCCGTGGTCACCGCCTTCACCCTGCTCCGGCACGCCGAGCAGGCCCGCCGCGCGACCTGGCCGACGGCCGGCTACCGGCGGCTGCTCACCGAGTCCCGGCGTGGGCCCGCCCTGGTCAACACCCTCCGGGCGGAGCCCGGGGGCCAGCCGGGTGGACTGCCGCAGACGGTGGCCCGACGGGACGGCGGCAGCTGGCTGCTGACCGGCCGGAAGACCTACTGTACCGGCGCCGAGGCACTGGCCTGGATGGCGGTCACCGCGCGGACCGACGAGCCCGAGCTGAGGATCGGCACCTTCCTGGTCCGCGGCGAGAGCGAGGGCCTGGAGATCGACCCGACCTGGGACCAGCTCGGCCTGCGGGCCAGCGCCAGCCACGACGTGGTGCTCGACCAGGTGCGGGTGCCGGCCGAACTGGCGCTCGGCCTCGGTGCCCCCGGCCCCGGGCAGGAGGACGGCCCGGAGGCCGCACTCTCCCGCGCCTGGCAGGATCTGGCCCTCGCCGCGGTGGCGATCGGGGTCGCCCGGGCCGCCGAATCCTGGCTGGTTCGCTTCCTCAACCAGCGGACTCCGGCCAATCTGACCGAACCGCTCGGCACTCTGCCCCGTTACCGCTGCGCCCTCGGCGAGATCGAGGCCCAACTGATCGGCGCCGAGGAACTGGTCGAGGGCCTGGCCCTCCGGGTGGACCGCGGCGAGCCGGACGCCGTGGCCCGGACCGGTCCGGCCCACGTGCTGGCCACCCGGGCCGCCACCGCGGTGGTCCAGCAGGCCGTCGCGCTCACCGGCACCCCGGGGCTGAGCCGGCGTCACCCGCTGGAGCGCTACCTGCGGGACGTGCTCAGCAGCCGGGTGCACCTGGCACCGGAGGAGGCCGTCCTGGAGGCCGCCGGCCGGGCCGCCCTGGAGCAGGACGCCCGGCCCTGACCAGCCCGAGCCGTAGCAAGCCGGTTCAGCGGGTCCCGACTGCGGCCCGGACGGCCCGACGGGCCAGTGCGGCGTCGTCGTAGAGCCGGCGGATCATGATCCGCTGCTCCTCGCCGGCGCCCGGCACGTCGTACAGCCGGATCTCCCGCATCAGCACCAGCACCAGGTTCACCAGGAACGCGTCCCGGGCCAGCGTGCCGCCGCTCTGGGCGAGTTGGCTGATCTGGCGGCGGGCGGCCGTGTCGCCGGAGAGCACGCTCCACAGCACCGCCAGGTCGTAGCCCGGCAGGTACCAGCCGGCCTGCTCCCAGTCGACCAGCACCGGGCCGGACGGCGCCAGCAGCATGTTGCTGAGCAGGGCGTCGCCGTGGCACAGCTGCAGCGGGGTGTGGCTGAGGCCGTGCAGCAGGCCGCGCAGGTCACCGGCGTCCCGGTCGGTGAGCTGGCCCACCGAGTGGTAGCGGGCGATCTCCAACTGGTAGTCCAGGCGCGGCTGGAACACGTCGCTCGGCGGCCGCCAGAGGTTCAGCGTCCGGACCGCGCCGAGCAGCGCCCGCACCTCGCCCGGGGTGGGCGCGTTGACCGGGTGCCGCTCCCGCGCGGCGGGCCGGCCGGGAACGCGCTCCATGACCAGCACGCAGCGGTCGTGGTCGGCCGCGACCAGCCGGGGCAGCCGCACCGGCGGGCGGTGCCGGACGAACGCCCGGTAGACCGCGACCTCGTGGTGGAAGTCGGCCACCAGCTGCTCGAAGTACTCACTCCGCACCGCCTGCGGCGCCAGGCACTTGGCGACCACCGGGGCCCGCCCGATGGTGCCCGCCACCAGGATGTGGCGGCTGCCCTCGCGCAGGACCTGGCGCGGTGTGAACGCCGGACATATCCGCGCGACGCTCGCCAGCGCGGCCCGTACCGCCGGGGTCTGCAGCGCCGACGGGTCGATCCGGTCGGGCCCGGCGGGCTGGCCGGGCCTGCGGGCCCGCAGCACCTGGCCGTCGGCCTGGCGGGCGAGCGGGAGGCGGTGGCCGGTCGGCGGGGCGGCCACCGGGCCGCTCAGTCCCAGCGCCGTACGGCCGGCCGGGACCCGGGCGTCCGTGGACCGGCCCTCGGTGCCCCGCGGAGCCACCGGGCGGCTCGCCGGGGGCACCTGCTTCGGGCCGGGACGGCCGGCGGCTGCGGTGGGGGGGCGCAGCGCGGTGCGGGTCGCGGTCGGCGTGGGGGTCGTCGCTGAGGAGTACATGGGCTGAGGGTGGTCCCTTCCGGTCCGTCGGCGGGTTACCCCGCGGGGCGGGGGAGGGCCGGTGCCGTGTGTTTCCTGGTGCGACGGCGGCCCTGCTTCGGTCGGTGGGTGGTGCGCGGGCGCCGGGCACGGACGCGGGGTCGGAACCCCTGTTCGGCAGTGCTCCGACCATCCGCACCCTGGGGAATGCGGTCGGCCGGATTGCCGTGGCCGTGCCCGGCGCCCCCGCGCCACCCGGCCGCGCCACCCCCTCGGGTGATGACCGGGAGCGTCCCGTGCCACGGTCGGGGGACTGCCCCGACCCAGGTGGGACGCCGCCCGACCCGGGGGGCGAGGTGGCGCACCCCTACAACACACCCGTCGGGCACTGGCTTTGTAGTCTGGCGGGCCCTGGCGAACGGTGGCGAATGCTCGCCTGGCACTTGCCGGAGCCTCTAGCCTCGGAGGAAGCCGAGGAACCTGGGGGCTTCATTGAGCAGGGGACCCAACACCCGACTCGCCGATCTGTTCGTCCTGACCGGATGGTCCAAGGGCGAGTTGGCGCGGCTGGTCAACCGTCGGGGTGCCGCGATGGGGCAGCAGCAGCTGTCCACCGACACGTCGAGGGTACGGCGTTGGATCGAGCAGGGGGAGATCCCGCGCGATCCGGTGCCGAGGGTGCTGGCAGCCGTGTTCACGGAGCGGCTCGGACGTGTCGTCACCACTGAGGACCTCGGTCTGGAACGACACCGGCCCACCAGGTCCGGAGCGGAGCCGTCCGCAGCAGCGCCATGGTCGCCGGAGCGAACAGCCGCGGTCCTCACCGAGTTCACGGGAATGGACCTCATGCTGAACCGACGTGGATTGGTGGGTGCGGGCGCCGCGCTCACGGCCGGGGCGGTCATCGCCGACTCGCTGAAGGGCTGGCTGGGCGGGGACGCGGTCGCGTACGCGGCCTCGGTGCCCGGGCCCCGCCAGGTGGTCACCGGGGGCGGCGCGCGCCCGGTGGTGGACGTGTACGACGCGGGCCCGGTCGGGCTCGACGAGGTGGAGTCGCTGGAGCGCTCGGTGCAGGTGTTCCGCGCCTGGGACGCGGCGCGCGGCGGCGGGCTCCAGCGCAAGGCCGTGGTCGGTCAACTCAACGAGGTGGGTGGCCTTCTGACCCACCGCCACAATTCGGTCGTGGAGCAGCGGTTGTGGCTGGTCGCGGCCAACCTCGCGGTGCTCGCGGGCTGGATGTCGCACGACGTGGGGCTGGAGCCCACCGCCCAGCGGTACTTCATGATCGCGGCCGAGGCGGCCAAGGAGGCCGGCGACCGGCCGCGGGCCGGTGAGGCGATCTCCCGGGCCGCGCGGCAGATGGTGCACCTGGGCCGGGCCGACGACGCGATCGACCTGATGTCGGCGGCCAAGGCCTCCGGCGGCCGGCTGCTGCCCAGAACACGCGCGATGTTCAACACCGTCGAGGCCTGGGCGCACGCCTCGATCGGGCACTCCCAGGACACCTACCGGCTCCTCGGCGAGGCCGAGGAGCTGTTCACCGAGGAGGCGCCGGAGCCGCCGCCGAACTGGATGCAGGTCTTCGACGAGGCGGAGCTGCGCGGCATGCAGGCGCTGGTGCTGCGCACGCTGTCCGAGCACGACCAGGCGGCGGCTCCCCTGGCCCAGCGGCACGCGGAGCGCGTGATCACCCTGCGGGAGGGCACCGGGCAGCTGCGCTCGGCGCTGTTCGACCGGATCACCCTGGCCTCGGTGCACTGGATCACCGGGGAGCCGGACGCGGCGGAGTTCCAGGCCAAGATGGTGATGAACCTGATCGGCCAGAACTCCTCGCACCGGACCTGGGACCGGCTGCGCGAGATGTACCGGCTGACCGCGCGGTACCGGGGGCTGCCGGTGGTGGACGAGCTGCGGGCGGAGCTCGGGCGGGAGCTGCGGGCGGTGGACGCCAAGAACCGGCCGCGGCTGTCGTGAGGTGGGTGGTGACGGGCCGGGCGCGCCCTCGGCCGTCGTCAAGACCCGGTGGGTGGTGTGCTTGCTCGCCCGGGAGGATCCGGGGTACGGCTCAGAGCGGCGGGGTCGGCCGGAGCAGCATCCGCAGTGCGGTGACGGTGCCGTCCGCGCCGAGCACGGGTTCGCCCGCGCACTGGACGCTGTCGTGCCGTCCGTCGGTCCGGCGGATCCGCAGGGTGCCGACGGCCGGGCGGCCGTGCACCAGGGCGTCGGTCATCATCCGGCGAAGCAGCGGCCGGTCCGCCTCGGGGAGGCGGTCGGGCAGCCGGTCGAGGCTGAGCGGGCCGCGGCCCGGGTCGCAGCCGAGGAGGAGGTAGGTTCCCGCGTTCCAGCGAATGCCGTCGGTCAGCAGGTCCCACTCCGCCGAGCCGACGAGCCGGTCGTCGGCGCCGCCGTTGCCGAGGTGGGGGCCGGACGGCTCCTGTGCCGTGCCGTCCACTCTGCCGTCCGTTCCGCTGTCGGTGCTGCCGTCCGTCTCGTCGCGGGCGCGGTCGGTGCTACCCGCGGCGCCCGGGCCGTCGGCGCCCGCCGGGGCGCCGTCCACCGTGGCGGTGTCCGGCGGGCGGGCGGCGCCTAAGGGCATGTTCATGACGGGTCCATCGCTCGGTGCGACCAGCCGTGTGCGGGTCGTGGGGTAGTGAGAAGACTGTCGCACAGCGTTCTCGCCGCTGTGGGCGATTTGGACAGATCGCAGGCAAAATTCCCCTGGCATATGCCACTGTGGCAGCGGCCTTCGTCGCCCTGTGTGCGGAAGGGGGCTCGAGGCGGTAACCTTCGGTGATTCCGGCGCCCGGGCGCCCACCGCAGTACCGACCAGAGACCCCGGCGACGGAAATCCCGTTGCCACTACGACCGCCGCAACGGATGCTGACCTCATGTTCGAGCCAGTGATAGCACCCAGTGCCAGCCTCCTAGGCCTCCTGCAGCGAGGCCGTGGTGACGGGCAGCTCCATGCGCTGGCCGCCGACCGTGCCGAGGCCATCGCCGCGCTGGAGGAGTGCGTCACCAGGGATCCGCGGGCTGACTGGCAGGTCGAGAGCCGCTCCCTCTACTACGCCCGCCTCTACATGGAGCTGGAGGCCTCCCTCGACGGGATCGAGGACCACCTCCACTCCGCCGAGGACCTCGTCAGCGACGACGAGAACCGCACCGGTCTAGCCCTCTCCGTCCTGGGCCACCTCGCCGCCTACGGCCGGCGCGACGCGCTGCTGATGCTGCGCGAGTACGCCGCCACGGGCGCCAACTGGGCCTGGGCTCTGGACGAGCTCGCCCTGCGCGACGACGACCGTGGCCTGCTGCTGCTCGGTACGGCCGTGCTGGACCGCTTCCCGCCGGGCCCCGAGGGCGACGCCGAGCTGCGCGAGTTCATCCGCAACGCGTACGAGCCCCGGCCCTGGCGGCTGTGGGCGGCCTACCACCCGAGAGTCGCCGCGGCGAGCGAGCAGTCACCCTTCGACCTCTGGCAGCGCCAGATGAACCGCAGCGGCGTCACCCCGGGCTGGTCCACCACCGACGTGCTGGTCTGGGCCGACCAGGGCGAGCTGGGCGACCTCGGCGCCGGCGCCTTCCTGTCGCGCCCGGAGCCCGTCCGGGTCGAGGACGACCCGTCCGCGCCCGACGCCGTGGACCGCCGCGCCGCCGCGGCCGCCCGCTGCCTGACCGCCGTGGTCCGCCCCGAGGATCGTCCCGTGCTGCTGGAAGCCGCCCGCGGCGGCCTGACCGGCGCCCGGCGGGCCGCCCTGCGCTACCTGGTCGACCAGCGCGACCCGGCCGCGCTCGAACTGATCGAGGCTGCCGCAGCTGACGTGGACGACCGGATCGTGCGGGCCGCGCTGGAGCTGTTCGGTCGGATGCGCGGCCCCGAGGTGCTGGCGCAGGCCCGCCGCTGGGCCGACCCGGCCAGCGGGGGCGCCGACAGCGCTCTCGGCGAGGCCGCCGTCCGCCTGCTCGCCGACGCCGGGGAGCCGGTCGACGCGCCGTTGGTGGTCGCCGGGCTGCGCCGCTGGATGTCCGTGCGCGGGGTCAGCGGTACCGGGCTCGGTTCGCTGGTCGACGGTGCGGGGCGGCTGGCCGCCGCCGACGCCGTACCGGTCCTGCGCCACATCTACGGGGAGGCCGCTTCCTCCGAACTGCGCGGCCGCGCCGCCCGGGCGCTCGCCGTCACCGATGTGCACTTCCCCGAGGGGCCCGCCGTCGAGTGTCTCTGGGACTGCGAGGAGTCCACGCGCGAGCTCGCCGCGCGCCATGTCGCCACCACGGGCGACGCGCGTGTGCTGGAGCGGTTGCGACGGCTCGCCGCCGACCCGGCTGAGGAGGCCGAGGTCCACGCCGCCGTCCGCGGCCGATTGACCGCCGCCCGGGATTCCGGGCGTTAGGTCCCGTCCGCAAACTCCCGCCTGCGGGGCGACGGGGGCACGCACCTTGCCGCGTTGTCGCTGGTCGCCAATGGCCCCCAGCCTTCGGCCTTGAGGTGCCCCCACCGCAGTGGCTCCCTCCTCCGCCTTGCGATGCACGCACCCCAACGCCGCCCCGCCCGCCCTCCGGGCGGATGACGGGAGTTTGCAGACGGGCCCTGGCCCTCAACGTTCAGTGGGCCGGGACACCGCGAAGGTGTCCCGGCCCACTGCTTTTCCGGCCGATCCGTCTCGGATGGCTTTTGTGGAACGGCGTTCTACTTGGTCGAACCCGCGTCCGAGGCCAGTGCGCCGCCCGCGACCAGGCCGGTGATCAGTATGCCGGGCAGCACCCGGTAGACCACGAACGGAGTGCAGCGCCGGGCGGAACAGCGAAAGCGCCCAGGCCCGGACGATCGCGGCGATGTCCTTGCGGAAGTGGATCAGCTCTGCCGCCTCGGTGCCCGGCTGGGGTGACGGCGGTGAAGGCCGCGCCCGGGTCGTCCCGGCCCAACAGGGCGGAGAGCACCCGCAGACGGGCGCTGGAGGGGATGGGCGGAACTCGGTGAGCCCCTGGATCAGGCCTCCACGGCTCAGCCGAGTGGCCGGGCCCTGACCCAGGTGCGGTCTTCCGTCAGATACGTCTCGACCCGCAGGCCGGCGTCCGCCAGGGCCTGTTCGAAGGCTTCCGTGGTGAGCGGACGGGACAGGAAGGTCTGCGTCCAGGTGCCGTCCGGGAACTCGTACTGCGCGTGGACGGAGTTCACCCCATCACCCACCGGTGTAGCGGAGAGGATCCGGGCCGTTCCGTCCGTCCCGATCCGGCTCTCGCGCGGCACGTTGAGGTGCCAGTCCTCGCCCTCGCGCTGCACCAGCACACAGCCGTCCTCGGCGACATGGCGGCGACAGGTCTCCAGCAGGCCCTGGCGGACGGCCACATCGCCGGCGTGCACCAAGAAGGAGGCGAGCATGACGACGTCGAAGCGCTCGCCGAGGTCCAGCTTCTCGATCGGGCTGCGTACGGTGCGGACGCCCGCGCGGACCCGGGCCACCATCTCGGCGGACTCGTCCACGGCCGTGACGGTGAAGCCGCGGTCGACCAGCGGGTGGGTCATCCGGCCGACGCCGCAGCCTAGTTCGAGAATGCTCGCGCCGGGCGGCACGGCGGACTCGATCACGTCCGGTGCGTTGCCCACCGGCAGTCGGGTCCACACCTCGACCGCGCAGCCGTCCGGGGTGATCGCGCCCGCGCCCGTGCCGTCGTAGCCCCGGCGTCGCCCGTCGCTCATGTTCGTGTCGTTGCTCATGTTCGTGTCGTTGCCCATGGGTGCCATCGGAACACGGGAGGGGCGGGCTGGGAAGGACGGTTCGGCGGCTTTCGGTCAGTCTGTCGGCTCCGCCGGTCCACCGGTTCGTGCGGCACCCTCCAGCTCGGCCACGGTGGCGCGCAGCCAGGAGAGTTCGGCCTCGGTCGTGGCGCGGGCGGTGAGCAGCAGGCCGCGCCGGAACGGGTCGGTGAACTCCTCGGCGCTGAGCGGACGGTCGCCTTCGTAGTAGAAGCTGGCGGGCTCGGAGAGGAACGCCAGTCGGCGGCGGAGCGCGGCGGCCTGGGCGGCCGGGTCGTCGAGGTGGCGCAGGAAGGAGAGCAGGGTGGTCCAGCGGTTGCCGTCGCTGATGTCCAGCGGCTCGGGCTCGCGCAGGGTGTCGAGCAGCGCGGTGCGGCCGGCCTCGGTGAGGTGCAGGGTGTGCCGGGGTGCGGCGGCGCTGCCGGGCTCGGTCTCGCGGACCAGCAGGCCGTCGGCCTCCAGTCGCTTGATCGCGGGGTAGAGCGTGCCGTCGCTGATCGGGCGGATGTGGCCGGTGAGCCCGGCGAGGTGGCGGCGCAGCTCGTAGCCGTGCAATGGCCGGTCGTACAGGAATCCGAGGATGGCGAGCTTCAGCATGGGGCCACTCTCTCAGATCCGTGTCTCGGGGCGTGGGTATATCTCTTTCGTGATACCTCGGTGTCGAGGTATTGTCTTCGCGATTCCACCGACCCCTTCGAGCCCTTCGAACTCTTCGACCCCTTTGAACCAGGAGTGTGTGCGCATGCGCGAAGCCACCGTCACCCCGAACGGCGACCGGATCCGCTGGGTCGAACTGCCCGGCGCCGAGCCCGCCCGGGTCTACCTGCACGGGCTGGGCGCCAGCTCGCCGGTCTACTTCGCCGCGGCCGCCGCCCACCCACTGCTCGCCGGGCGCCGCTCGCTGCTGCTCGACCTGCTCGGGTTCGGCATCAGCGACCGGCCCGGAGACTTCGGCTACACCCTGGAGGCGCACGCAGACGCGGTCGCTGGGGCCGTAGCGGCGGCCGGGCTGGACCGGGTCGAGGTGGTCGGCCACAGCATGGGCGGCGCCATCGCGATCGTCCTGGCGCACCGACATCCCGAACTGGTCGCGCGGTTGCTCCTGGTGGACGCCAATCTGGACCCGATCACCCCTGGCCGGCAGCGGATCGGCAGCAGCGGGATCGCGAGCTACACCGAGGAGGAGTTCCTGGCCGAAGGGCGGGGAGAGGTCGCCGAGCGGGTTGGCCCGTTCTGGTGGTCCACGATGCGGCTGGCCGGACCGGAGGGCCTGTACCGCAGCGCCCTGCACCTCGCCCGGGGCAGCGAGCCGGCCATGCGCGAACTGCTGCTCGGGCTGGACCTCCCGCGCACCTTCCTCCACCCGGCGGCGGACGGTGAGCCGGAGGGTGTCGACGGGCTGCGCACGGCGGGCGTGCGGGTGGTGGCGGTGCCGGACTGCGGGCACAACATCATGCTCGACAACCTGGAGGGCTTCGCGGCGGCGGCCGCGGAAGCGCTCGGCGTGGAATGAGCTCAGCGCGCGGCGAGCCCGCAATGCGTTCCTGAACCCCTCGGCGCTCCCGGCCCAACGCGCCCGGCCCAACGCTCCCGGCCTCAGCGCTCCCGCAGCAGTTCGAAGCGCACCGGCGTCCCCGGCCGGGCCTGGGCGGCGGCCGCGAGGTCGGCGGCCGGTACGACGCCGACCACCGGGTAGCCGCCGGTGGTCGGATGGTCGGCCAGGAAGACCACCGGCTGCCCGTCCGGGGGGATCTGCACCGCGCCCAACACCATGCCCTCGCTGGGCAGTTCACCCTTCCGTGTGCGGGCGACCGCAGGGCCCTCGGTGCGCAGCCCGATCCGGTTGCTCGCGGGGGAGACCCGGTACCCGTCCCGGGCCAGCCGGGCCACCGCCGAGGGCGCGAACCAGTCCGCGCGCGGGCCGAGCCGCAACCGCAGCACCAGTTCGGCCGGGGGAGCGGGCAGCGGTATCAGGTCGGCCCGGTCCCGGTGCGGCGGGGGAGCGCCGACCGGCAGCCGGTCGCCCTCGGCCAGCGGGGCGGGGCCCAGGCCGGAGAGCAGGTCAGCGGAGCGGCTGCCGAGTACCGGTGGAACGGCGATCCCGCCCGCCACCGCCAGATAGCCGCGCACCCCGGCGGTCGCCGCGCCCACTTCGACCACCGCCCCGGCCGGTACCGCGATCGGAGCACCCCAGGCGGCCGCCCGTCCGGCCACCGTCACCGGGGAGGGCGCGCCCGTGACCGCGACCAGCGCGGGCCGGACGGCGCGCAGTGCGACCCCGCCGAGGGTGGTCTCCAACCCGGCGGCCCCCGGTTCATTGCCGACCAGCCGGTTCGCCGCCCGCAGCGCCGGCTCGTCCAGCGCGCCGGCTCGGGGCACCCCGAGGTGGGCGACGCCGCGCCGCCCGAAGTCCTGGACGGTGGTCAGCGGCCCGGGCCGCACCACCTGCAGTTCGCCCAACTCAGCCAGCCCCTAAGCCCGTTCCACCGTGAACCGTACCCGCACCCCCGGCGCCAGCAGCGCCGCCGGCTCGCGCTCCGGGTCCCAGAGCGCCAGCGCGGTGCGCCCGATCAGCTGCCAGCCGCCGGGGGAGGGGCTCGGGTAGACGCCGGTGTACGGGCCGGCCAGGGCGACCGAGCCGGCCGGGACAGAGCTGCGCGGGGTGTCCCGGCGCGGCACCTCGTACCGCGCCGGCAGCCCGGTGAGGTAGCCGAAGCCGGGAGCGAAGCCGCAGAAGGCGACCACGTACTCCGGCTCGGTGTGGATCCGCACGGCCGCCTCCTCGGAGACCCCCCACAGCGCCGCGACCTCGGTCAGGTCGGCGCCGTCGTACACGGTCGGGACATCCACGAGGGGGCCGCTCGACGCGGCGGCCGCCCACGGCCGGGCGGTGCGCAGCAGCGCCGCCACCGCCGGGACGTCCGCGACGCCGTCCAGCAGCACCGTGTGCGCGGCGGGCACGAGTTCCTCGACCTCGCCGAGTTCCCCGGCCGCCTGCCGCTCGCGCAGCCAGCCGTACAAGGCGGCGACCTCGGCCGCCCCCGGGAGCTCGACCAGCAGCGCCCGATCGCCGACCCGCCGGACCGCGCCGACCGTCATGTGAACGCCTCGACCCGGACCCCGGCGGAGGCGAGGGCGCCGCGGATCCGCCAGGCGAGCTGGGCGGCGCCGGGGGTGTCGCCGTGGACGCACAGCGAGCGGGCCTCGACGCCGATCCGCTCGCCGCCGACGGCCTCCACCGTGCCGTCCCGGGCGATGCCGACGGCGCGGGTGATCACCGACTCGGGGTCGTGCACCACCGCGTCGGGCTCGCGGCGCGGGACGAGGGTGCCGGCCCAGGTGTAGGCGCGGTCGGCGAAGGCCTCGGTGACCACCGGTAGCCCAACGCCCTCGGCGACCGCGAGCAGCCGGGAGCCGGGCGGCCCGAGGACGGGCAGTGGCCCGTCGCAGACCGCGCCGGCCCGCAGCACCCCGGCCACCACGGCCTCGGCCTGCTCGGAGTCGGCGACCACCCGGTTGTACAGGGCGCCGTGCGGCTTGACGTAGGAGACCCGGGAGCCGGCGGCGCGGGCGAAGACCTGGAGGGCGCCGATCTGGTAGGCGATCTCGTCGGCGAGTTCCTCCGGGGGGACGTCCATCGCGCGGCGGCCGAAGCCGGCCAGGTCGCGGTAGGAGACCTGGGCACCGATCCGGACGCCGCGCTCGGCGGCCAGCGCGCAGACCCGGCGCATGGTCGACGGGTCTCCGGCGTGGAAGCCGCAGGCGACGTTGGCGCTGGTCACCACGGACAGCAGTGCCTCGTCGTCGGTCAGGCTCCAACGCCCGAACCCCTCGCCGAGGTCCGCATTGAGATCGATCACCGCATCGGCCACGCCCGTCCGCCTCCCAGCAGCTGTTGAGCCAGATGGTAGGGCCTGCGGATGAAGCCCGGTGTCCGGGACCCGGACACCCTCAGGGCCCACCGGCGCGCGGCCCCCGCCCGCGCGCCCCGGGCGGGGGCGGGGGCCGCCGACTCAGTTCGCGGCCAGGCGTTCCTGGAAGGAACGTTCCAGCGGACGCAGCGCCCGCAACACGATCAGCAGCGGAATGACGCCGAAGATCCCGAACGACATATCGATAAACCGCCACACCACCGGAATGCCCCGCAGCGGTCCGCAGATCAGCGCCAGCGGGATCACGGCGCCGCAGGCGAGCACCGCCCAGCGGATCACCCAGATGTTGCGGACCGGGTCCTTGAGCGGGCCCCAGAAGGCGGCGGCGATCGCCAGGTGGGCGAAGGCCAGCCAGTCGGTGCCGTAGGCCAGGAAGGGGTAGCGCTCGTTGGTCTCGGCGAGGCCCTGGTGGACCCGTTCGAACCAGGCGAGGACGGCCGGGAAGTGGCCGGTCAGCGGAGCGGCCGGGCCGGAGGCGAAGTCGACCAGCAGGCGGGTCTCGGTCTCCAGCGGGAATGCGGTCAGGCCGCTCAGCACCAGGCAGACCAGGAACAGCCGGAGCCACCGCCGGACCCGCCGCAGGATGACCGCGGGGTCACCGTCCATCTCGCACACCTCCGAAGCGGGCACGTCGCGCGGAAGCCGCGCCGGACGTGCCGAAGGGGCAGGCGGGCCTTGTCCCGTCTGCGCGGAACCGACTCTAGACCCTGGATTTGAACGTGTTCAACAAGCCCTCCGAGATGGCTTCGAACCCGCCCCGGGCCGCTCCGCCCCCGCCCGGCCCCGGACGCACGGATGCCCGGGCGCCGAAGCGGCACCCCGGGCATCCGTGGAGCGGTGGCTAGGCCGTGTACGTGTATGTCACCGGCGCGCTGGTGCCGCCCGCCGTGGTGACCGTGACGTCCACCGGCCCGGGCTGGGCGGCCGCCGGAGCAGTGGCCGAGCAGAAGGACGGCCCGCAGGAGACGTGCGCGGCCGGCACCCCGCCGAAGGCGATCGAGCCGTACGTCAGGTTGCTGCCCTGGACGTACACCTGGGTCCCGCCGGCCACCGGTCCGCTGGCGGTGGTCAGGTTGCTGACCGTCGGCGCGGGCGGCGCCGGGGGTGGGTCGCCGGTGTAGTCGAAGGTGACCGGCGCCGCGGCCGTGCCGCCGGGGGTCACCACGCTGACGGGGGCGCTGCCCGAGCCGCCGGGCGCGGTCACCGTGCAGGCGGTGTCGGTGCAGGTGCCCGGCGCAGGGACGCCGCCGACCAGCACCATGCCGTTGGACAGGTTGCTGCCGCTGACGGTCACGGAGGTGCCGCCCGCGCCCGGGCCGGTGGTGGTGTCGAGGCCGGAGACGGCCGGGGCGGCCTGGACTGTCGCCGGCAGGTAGCCCTGGCTGCCGAGGTCGTAGCGGGAGACGTGCCCGGTCGGGTCGGTGTCGTTCGGGTTGGCGGCCGTCACCGTGATCACGCCGGCGATCGGCACTCCGGGCGTGGTGTGGAGGTTGAGCTTCATGAACTCGCTCTTCCCGACCACCCGGGTGCCGGTGAGCACGGCCTCCAGGTGGCGGCCGTCGGGTGAGAGGGTCTCGGTGAACGTGTAGTCGTACGGCGTGGAGTAGAACATCGCGCCGTCGGTGGTGACGCCCGGCGGCAGGTCGACGGTGAAGTGCGTCGGGCCGGTCAGATCCGAGGTGCCGGACGAGACCCAGCTCGCCGACATGTTGCCGGACGTGAAGAATCCGCCGGGGTAGTTCCCGCTCTGCGACACGGTCACGTGCTGGGCGGAGGTCGACTGTGTGTCGGTCGGCGCGGCCGCGGCCGCGGCGACGGCGGCACCGGTGGCGAGGGTGGTCACGGACAGCGCGGCGGCGAAGCCCGCTTTGGCCAGTCGGGTGATCATGGGTCGATCATCACCGAACCGCTCTGCCAGCCTCACCGTTTTCTCGAATACCGGTTCGGGAATGGCGGAATCCCGTCGAAACCCCGTTCTGAATCCGGCCGGTACACCGCCGCTCACCTGCCATCCGGCCCGCCCGAAAGGTCCGTTTCGGTTGATGCCGGTGCGAACCTCTAATCTTGTCCACCGTGACCGCCATCGCTGACCCGCCCACCGAGCACGGCCTCCGGCCGCCCGCCGGGCCCGCCGCCCCCGTGCGGCCCGCGCCCGGCCCCGCCGCCGACGAAGGCCTGGCCCGCCGGCTCAAGGCGCTGGCCTGCACCGCCCCGCTGCACGACCTGGACAACCGCAAGGTCAACCTGGCCGGCGAGTACGGCGGCTACGCGATGGCCGAGGTCGGCCTCGCCGCGATCGACCTGGTCACCCTGCACATGGACTTCGACACCGGGGCCGACCGCGACATAGTGCTCGCCCGGCTGCTGCCCCGGGTCGCCGCCCAGGCCCCGACCCGCCGCGCCTCCGAGCACGAGCGGGTCGCCCGCTGGGTGCTGGAGTCGCTGATCAACGTCGGCAGCGTGGACCGGGGCTTCCGCGCCGTCTACGGCACCTTCGGCGCGGACGGCGAGTACGTCCGGCGCGACTACGACTTCAAGCTGATCGAGGAGGTCCCCGGCCCCGACGGCGGCATCTACCTGCGCACCACCGACGAGGCGGTCAACGTCCTGGTCGGTGCGCTCGACACCGACGTCACCTCGGCCCAGATCGCCGCCGAGGTCAAGCTGGAGGTGCTGATCCGCCGTGGCCGGCTGGCCGACGCCCAGCTCGCCGCCGAACAGGCCCGGTACCGCACCGTCCAGTACGCCGAGACGCTGCGCCGCGCCCTCGACGCCACCCGCCGCAACGTCCGCGCGGTCGACTGGATGCGGGCCATCCCCGACCTCATCGACGAGGCGCTGGACCACATCGCCGACCGCTACCGGCACGAGAACGCGATTCTCACCAACATCCGCAAGGCCCGCGACGAGGCCGAGCCCCACACTCCCGAAGGGGCGGAGCACAAGCGCCGCGCCGCCGAACTGCTCGACATCGTCAAGGACTGCATCCGGCGCCACACGAAGCTGCAGACCCGCCTGCTGGAGGCCGGCCCGCTGTTCCGCGCCGAGCAGGACCGGCAGGCCTTCGCCACCCCCGGCGCCCGTAGCGGCATCGACCTGTACGGGCAGCTGCTCGCCCCCGTGCTGCGGCTGCCGATAGAGCAGGCCGTCCGCCCCACCGGGGCCTTCTTCGCCCGCGGCGCCGGACTGCGCACGCCCGTCTCGGTCCGGGTCGCCGACCTGGTCGACCTGCTGCTCACCCCGCCGGTCGAGCGCGAGCACCTCGGCGCCGAACTGCCCGACCCGGACCTGGTCGCCACCCCGGACGACAGCCGCTTCTCCGAGGCCCAGCTGGAATCCGCCCTGGAACTGCTCGACCTGGCCCCGGACGCCCCCCGCCGGCTCTCCGGCCTGCTCGCCGACGCCCGCAAGCGGGACCCGGAACTCCCGTACCTGGTCGCCCTGCTGGCCGTGCACGCGGCCAGCCCGCCGGTCGGCACCGCCTACCGCCAGGGCGAGGAACGGCTGCTGTTCGCCGTGGACGACGGCACCCCGCTGAACGACCCGGAGTTCGGGGGCGCCGACCTGATCGTCGGCAGCGCCCTGCTCGACGCGGCAGGCATGGCGGCCGACCGCAAGGACGCCGGCTGACCGGCCGAGCACCGACTCTCCAGGCAACGACCTTGACGCACCACCAGAGCACCCGCAACAGCAACAGCCCCGAGGAGCACCGCCCGTGACGACCCACCACGACACGTCCTGGGCGGCCGAGACCGAACCCGCGGCCCCCGCGCCGATCACCCCGGCCGACGTCGCCGACGCAGCCCGGCTGGTCTCCTTCGGCCTCCAGGCCAAGCTGCTCCCCACCCGCGACGTCGAATACGCCGAACTCGTCCGCCGCCACCGCGAGGACCCGCCGTTCGCCCGTCTCGCCGACGCCATCGCCACCGGCATGGGCCTGGTCGTCCTGGAGGTCTCGCCGCGGGCCGGCATGGCCGTCGCCGCCGCCGAGGACTCACTGTTCGCCGTCCGGATGGGCGACTACTCGCGACGCGCCGCCTCCGAGACCACCGACCGCTTCCTGCACGGCCTGGCCCACCTCGCCGTCGCCGCCATGGCCTTCCCCCGCCCCGAGGACCTCGCCGACGACAGCTACCTCGGCCGGATCACCGTCAACGGCGTCGACTCCTTCGTCCGCCAGGCCTGCCGCCGACTGGAGGAGCAGGCCGACGCCGAGGGCGCCAACACCGACCCGGCCTCCGACGCCCCCGGCCTGGAGTCCGCCTGGCGGGTCTGGGCCCGGCGCACCGCCACCGGCGCCACCAAGGACGCCCGCCGGCTCTCCGGCTCCACCATCGGCATCGTCGCCAAGGCCGTCATGTTCCTGGTCGACTCCGGCTTCCTGCAGAAGGTCTCCGATGACTCCGGCGGCACCTACCGCACCACCGCCCGCTACCAGCTCCAGGTCCGCGACCTGGCCGGCAGCGCCGCGATGGCCGAACTGCTCGACCTCGGCATCGTCCCGGTCTCCGACGGCACCGCCAGCCTGCTGCCTCCGGACACCACCGACGAGCTGGTCGCCGACGCCGGCCTGCCGTTCCACTCGCTCTGACAGCCGAGTCCTGACGCCCCTTCTCACCACGCTCACGGAGAACCGCCGCACATGTACGAGCTCAACCGGGTCCGCCTCTACTCGATCGGACCGGCCGGCGCCCGCTACGCCGACACGGTGCTCGACCTGCGCGGCGTCGGCGAGCCCGTCGCCGACCCGGCCCCGCAGCAGATCGGCCTGTTCGGCGAGGACACCGACGGCCCGGTCCGCCGCCCCGCCCCGGCCGGCGTGCTCTTCCTGGAGAACGGCGGCGGCAAGTCCGTCCTGCTCAAGCTGATCTTCTCGGTGATGCTCCCCGGCCACCGCAACACCCTCGGCGGCGCCAGCTCCGGCGTGCTGCGCAAGTTCCTGCTCGCCGACGACTGCGGCCACGTCGCCCTGGAGTGGCAGCACACCGTCACCGGCGAGCTGATCGTGGTCGGCAAGGTCAGCGAGTGGCGCGGCCGCCAGGTCTCCTCCGACCCGCGCAAGTTCGCCGAGACCTGGTACTCCTTCCGCCCCGGCCCCGGCCTCACCCTCGACTCGCTGCCGGTCGCCGAACGCGTCAGCCTGGCCGGTGACCAGAAGGCCCGCGGCCGCCGCCGCACCATGAAGGGCTTCCGCGACGCCCTCACCGAGGCCGGCAAGGCCCACCCCCACCTCGACCTGGTCTTCGAGGACGGTCACGACCGCTGGACCGAGCACCTCGGCGAACTCGGCCTCGACCCCGAACTCTTCCGCTACCAGCGCGAGATGAACGCCGACGAGGGCGAGGCGGCCGGCCTCTTCGCGGTCAAGCACGACAGCGACTTCACCGACCTGCTGCTGCGCGCCGTCACCGACACCCGGGACACCGACGGCCTCGCCGACCTCGTGCACGGCTTCGCCGCCAAGCTCGGCCGCCGCGCCGAACTCACCGCCGAACGCGACTTCACCGCCGGCTCGCTCGACCTGCTGGAACGCATCGTCGAGGCCACCACCGCCCGCGAGGCCGTCCGCGAGGCCCACCGCACCGCCGAGCGCCGCACCCGCCGCCTGGCCCACGCCCTCACCTCCCGCGCCGCCGCCGAACGCGACCGCTCCCAGGACCTCGCCATCGAGGTCGCCGCCGCCGCGAGCGCCGTCACCGCCGCCGAGGCCGACCGCACCCGGCACAGCCTGATCGCGGACGAACTCACCTACCGGCACGCCACGTTGAGCCTCGCCGCGGCCACCGCCGAGGCCGCCGCGCTGCGCCGCGAACTCATCGACGCCCGCACCCTGCACTCCGCCTGGCAGGCCGCCGAGGCCGTGCTGCGCCACCGCGCCGCCGCCGACCGGGTCGCCCGGGTCGGCGCCGCCATCCGCGAGGCCGAGCTGGACGCCGCCCCCGCGCTCGCGGCCCGCGCCCGCGCCGCCACCGCGCTCGCCCGCGCCCTGGAAACCGCGGCCACGGCCGCCGAGTCCCGCGCCGACACCGAGGAGCAGCGCGCGAGCGAGCTCCAGGAGGACGGCGCCAAGGCGCAGTCCGACGCCACCGAGGCCGCCACCGCAGCCCAGAAGGCCCGCAGTGAGGCCGAGCACCTGCGTCAGCGCCTCGCCGAGGTCGAGCAGGAGACCGCCGCCGCCGTCGAGGCCGGCTTCATCGACGCCGACGGCGACGTGGACCCGGCCCGCGCCGCGCTGCACGCCGCCGACGTCGAGAAGGCCGCCGCCGCGTCCCTCGCCCAGGCCCGCGCCGCCGCCGAAGCCTCCGCCGCCCGGCTGCGCGAGGCCGCTGCCGCCACCTCCCGCGCCGAACTCGCCGCCGAGCGGGCCGGCGACGCCCGCAAGGGCGCCGCCCAGGCCCTGGCCGCCGAGCAGCGCACCGCCGCCCTGCTCGCCACCGAGCAGCGGCTCGCCGACCTGCTCTCCCTCACGCCCTACCAAGAGGGCGCAGAGGAGGACGCCGGCTTCCTCACCCCCGCCGTGCTCGACCGCAACGCCGAGTACCTGCGCGAACTCCTCGACGAAGCCATCGCCACCGCCGAGCGCACCCTGTTCGACCTGCGCACCGCCGCCGCCGACGACTCCCGCATCCTTGCCGCGCTCGGCGACGGCGGCCTGCTGCCGCCCGGGCCCGACGTGCTGGCCACCGTCGAGTACCTCGCCGAGCACGGCATCCCGGCCCTGCCCGGTTGGCGCTACCTCGCCCAGTCCGTCGACCCGGCCGACCACGAGGCGATCCTCGCCGCCCGACCCGAACTGGTCGACGGCGTGGTCGTCACCGACCCGTCCTCGCTAGAGCGCGCCCGCGAGGCCCTGCAGGCCGCCGCCCTGCTGCCGCGCTCCACCGTGGCCGTCGGCGCCGCCGCCTCGCTGATCGCCCCGATCACCGACCAGCCGACGTTCTTCCTGGTGCCGCCGAACCCGGCCATGCACGACGAGTCCGCCGCCGACGGTGAGCGCCGCGAACTGCGCGCCCGCGCGAGCGCCCGCGAGGAGCACATCCGCGAACTCGCCGGCCGCCTCGGCGCCGACCGCGCCCTCGCCGCCCGCCTCGCCTCCTGGCACGCCAGCTGCCCGCCCGGCACCCTCGCGGAACTCGCCGCCGCCGCGGAGGCCGCCCGCGAGCACGCCGAGCAGGCCGCCGCCGCCCTGGCCACCCTGCGCGCCGAGCACGACGAGGCCGAGACCGACCACGCCACCGCCGCCTCCGCCCACGAGGAGCACCGCGAGGCCGCCCAGCGCGCCCGCCGCCGCGCCGACGCCCTCTCCGGCCTCGCCTTCCGCCTGCGCGAACGCGCCAACTGGGCCCGCCGCCAGCGCGAGTTGGCCGAGGACGCCGCCGAGTGCGACCGCCGCCAGGCCCTCCGCGCCGAACGCGCCCGCACCTGCGACGAGGACCGCCGCGCCGCCCAGCGCGCCGCCGACGACGCCCGCCGCACCGGACGCGCGCTGCGCGCCGAACGCGCCGAGATCCCCGCCGCCGAGCAGGCCGACGAGCCCGCCGAGCAGACCGCCCCCGCCGCTCTGCCCGCCCTGCGCGAGGCCTACCGGGCCGCCTCCCAGCTGTACGAGAAGGTCGGCGTCGGTGCCGACCTGCGTGCCGAACAGGCCCGCGCCGAGGGCGACGAGGCCGCCGCCGCGGCCGAACTCGACCGCCTCACCAACAAGGTCCGCACCCGCGCCGAGGAGCTCCTCGGCAGCCCGGACGGCGCCGACGGCCCGGCCCGCCAGGCCGCCGCCGCCCGCGCCGAGGAGCTGGTCGCCACCATCGAGGCCCGCTCCGCCGCCGCCAGCGAGCAGCTCGGCCGCCTGCGCGGCGAGGCCGAGCGCTCCGCCCCCGTCGACGGCGAGGCGCACACCGAGCTGCCCGAGGACCTCGTCCCCACCGACCCCGAGCACGCCCAGACCCTGCTGCGCACCGCCACCAGCCGGCTCGCCGAGTGCCGCGAGGCCGTGGACGACGCCCGCACCGCCCACGCCGACCTGCAGCGCACCTTCGACACCGCCCAGTCCGCCGCCGCCGACTTCGACGAACTGGCCGGCCAGCTGCGCGACGGCCTGCGCGACCACCAGGACGACGCGGACGACCCGGCGGAGCCGTACCTCGGCTCCCTCGCCGAGGCCCGCACCACCTCCACCGAGGCCCGCCGCAGCCTGCGTACCGCGGCCGGCGAGCTGTCCTCCGCCGAACTCGCCGTCCGCGACGCCGCCGACGCGCTGGTCCGGCACGCCAACGCGGCCCGCTACGAGGCCGTGCGCACCCCCGCCCGCCAGCAGATCCGCGAACTGCCCGCCTCCGCGCTGCCCGAGCACGCCGCCGCCTGGGCCGCCGCCTTCGCGCCGCGGCTGCGGGTGCTCACCGACGAGCTCGCCCAGCTGGAGAAGAACCGCGGCTCGATCGTGGACCGGCTGCGCGGCCTGGTCGAGTCCTCGCTCACCACCCTGCGCGCCGCCCAGCGGCTGTCCAGGCTCCCCGAGGGCCTGGGGGAGTGGTCCGGCCAGGAGTTCCTGCGGATCCGCTTCGAGGACCCGGACCACGCCACCCTGGTCGAGCGCCTCGGCGAGGTCATCGACGAGGCCACCCGCGCCGCCGTCAAGAAGAACAGCGACCTGCGCCGCGACGGCATGTCCCTGCTGCTGCGCGGTGTCGCCGCCGCGATCGGCCCCAAGGGCGTCAGCGTCGAGATCCTCAAGCCCGACGCGGTGCTGCGCGCCGAGCGGGTCGGCGTCGGCCAGATGTCCGACGTCTTCTCCGGCGGCCAGCTGCTCACCGCGGCCATCGCGCTCTACTGCACGATGGCCGCGCTGCGCGCCAACGACCGCGGCCAGTCCCAGCTGCGGCACGCCGGCACGCTGTTCCTGGACAACCCGATCGGTCGCGCCAACGCCACCTACCTGCTGGAACTCCAGCGCGCCGTGGCCGACGCGCTCGGCGTCCAGCTCATCTACACCACCGGCCTGTTCGACACCACCGCGCTCGCCGAGTTCCCGCTGGTGATCCGCCTGCGCAACGACGCCGACCTGCGGGCCGGCCTGAAGTACATCTCGGTGGAGGAGCACCTGCGCCCGGGCCTGCCGGCCCAGCAGGACCCGGACGGCCCGACCATCCACGGTGAGATCACCGCCACCCGGATGTTCAAGCGCCCTGCGGAGGTTCCCGCGCAGTCGTGAAGTCGTTAGCGTGATCGGCATGCTGACGATCGCGCACCTCAGTGACATCCACCTCGGCCAGGAGCACCGCCGGGACCGCGGCAAGCGGGCCCGGCGGCGGGCCGAGCAGGTGATGGCGTACCTCAACGCCCTGCCCGGCCCACTGGACGCGGTGCTGGTCACCGGCGACCTCGCCGACCACGGCCTGCCGGCCGAGTACGAGCAGGTGGCCAAGGTGCTGGCCTCCCGGCACCCGGTGCTCACCTGCCCCGGCAACCACGACAGCCGGGCGCCCTACCGCGAGGTGCTGCTCGGCGAGGCGCCGGGGGAGGGGCCGGTGAACCGGCTGCACCAACTCCCCGGCGCCGACGTGCTGATGCTCGACTCGTCCATCCCCGGCCAGCACGACGGTCTGCTGGACGACGGCACGCTGGACTGGCTGGACGCCCAACTCGGCTCAGGGCGAACCGAGATGCCCGCCCTGGTGGCCTTCCACCACCCGCCGGTCGAGCTGCACATACCGATGGTCGACGGGATCCGTCAGTTCGGCGAGGTGCGCCTCGCGCGGGTGCTGCGCCGGCACGCCCGCGTGAGCGCCCTGCTCTGCGGCCATTCCCACACCCCCGCCGTGACCGCCTTCGCCGGACTGCCGGTGCTGGTCGCGCCCGGTGTGGTCTCCACCACCACGCTGCCCTGCGAGGGCGGGCGCGGCATCTCCTTCGGCCACCCGCCGATGCTCGCCTTCCACGTCCTGGACGGGGACGGCCGGCCCACCACCCACTACCGGGCCGTCCCGGTCGGTTAACTGTCCGTCAACCGGCGGAGGATCGCCATGAGTTCGGCGGGCAACACGATGGAGAAGGAACGCCGGGCCTCGTCGATCTGCGTCAGGTTGGTGACCGTGCCCTGGTGCCACCAGTAGAGCCGGGGCGAGAGCGGGCCCGGGTTCTCCGAGTGGACGCGCAGCGTGATCGAGGCCAAGTCGTTGACGGCACCCGCGACTTTGGACTCGGTCAGGGGGTGGAAGAACAGGTAGTCCCGGCTGGGCACGGTGAACAGGGCGCCCTCCTCGGGGAGTTCGCGCCCGGTCGCCGCGCGGGCCAGCTCGTCCAGCACCAGCGCCTTGCTGGCGACGAACATCGAGTCGCCGGTCACCGCGTACAGGGTCGAGCCCTCGGTCGGGCCCTCCAGGGCGTCGAACTCCACCGGATCGGCGATCAGGTTGGCCCGCCCGGCGGCCCGCAGCCGCTCCGGGCCGACCTCGGCGACGAACCGGTCGTCCAGCGTCCGTACGGTCTCCGGCAGGTCCAGGCAGAGGGCCTCCAGCAGGCCGGTGGCGACCGGGCGGAGGTAGCTGAAGGAGGGCGCCATCTCGGCCGGGATCGCGTCGTCGGCGATCAGCCGGAGGTAGGCGCAGCGGAGGACATCGTCCTGGCCGTCCGGCGTCGACTCCGCGGCGCCGGCCAGTGCACGGAAGTGGCGCTCCACGAGCCGGGGCCACTCGCCCGGCTCGGCGCGGCGGCAGAACTCGGCGAGGTTGTACAGGTTGCTGGCGCCCTCGGCCCGGTGGACGGACTGGCCGGAGACGGCCGCCTGCACGCCGACGCCCGCGTGGTACTGGCGCACCAGCTCGCGCAGGTGGTCGGCCTGGTCGGTCGTCAGGGCCGTGAGATCGGGGTCGTACTGGGGTGCTGTCTTGGAACGGAAGAACCTCATGCGCCCGACTCTAGGGGAGTGCCCTGACGCCGGACCGGGAGTCGTACTTGGGTGCGGCTAGGTGCTCGGCACCCGGCGCTGGCACGGCGGCTGCGGAGCGTGCGGCTGCTGGGGCGGGTACTGCTGCGGCGCCGCGCCGCCGGGGCGGGGGAGCGGACGGGCGGCCAGCGGCTCGGGGGCCACCCGGCTGCCCGCCATCGGGTACGCGGAGTTCGGCCCGCGCATCCGCTGGGCGGCGACCTGGCGGGAGATCAGGATCTCCAGCAGGCACCACATCGTGCCGAACACCCCGAGCCCCATCGCCATCAGCGCGGGCGTCATCAGCCAACTGCCCGCGTACGAGGCCAGGGTCGCGACCACCACGCCCACCAGTGTGAAGGCCAGGCAGAGCACCGCCCGGACTGCGGCGGCGCGCACCTCGTCGGGCAGGCGGCGACGGCGGCGTGGCACGGGCATCGGGCGACCCCCAGGCGCGAATTCGGTGGCGGACACGGAGCAGGCGCTCGCGTTACGCGCCCCCTCGCCTCACTCTGCCCCGCCGAACCCGTACTATGCGTCCGAATCCACCGAATTGCCGCCAAATCATGTCATCCGGGCAGGCGGCAGCGCCCCGTCGGCGCGCGCCGGGTGCCGCTCAGCCCAACTGCTGGTTGAGCTCTTCCAGAGCGCCCGTCACGATCGTGCGCATCGCCGCCTCGGCGTGGCCGGCGTCCCCCGCGCAGATCGCTTCGGCGACCTCGCGGTGCAGCCGGACCGCGTACGGCTCAGGCTGATGGGGCATCAGATGGTACTCGGTCCGGCCCGTGAGCACCGCCCCCACGGTGTCCCCGAGGTGGGCGAACATCTCGTTGCCGGAGGCGCGCAGCACCAGGGCGTGGAAGGCGATGTCGTGCTCGAGGAAGGTGGCCAGGTCGGCCGCCCGTGCGGTGACCGTCAGCTCCACGGCCAGCGAGCCGAGTTCGCGCCGGTCGTCGTCGGTCGCGTGGACGGCGGCGAGCGCGGCCGCGGCGGGCTCGACGGCGACCCGCAGTGAACCGAGCGAGCGCAGCTGGGCCGAGCGGTCCGAGCCGGCCAGCCGCCAGCGGATCACCATCGGGTCGAAGACGTCCCAGAGCGACTTGGGCTGCACGGTGATCCCGACCCGTCGCCGGGAGGCCACCAGGCGCATCCCCTCCAGGACCCGCACCGCCTCCCGGACCACTGTCCGGGACACCCCGAACCGCTCCTCGAGCTCCTCCCCGCGCAGTACCGCGCCCTCGGGAATCTCCCCCGACGCGATCGCCGGCCCGAGCTCGTCGAGCACTCGACCGGGCAACCCCTGGATCTCCATCCGCCCAGCGTAGACGCCCGCCGTCCAGAGCCCCACGTCACCCTCCGGCCACCCCGGCAACCCGCCATGTGACCCGCCTCGCCGGCCTGCGTCCGCTCGCCCCCGGGCCTTCGATCTCGCGGCCCCCGCCCTGCCCCGCCGCTCCATGTGCCGCAGGCACCCGGCCTGTGGCGACCCCTTCCCCAGGGAACTAAAAGTATGACGATTTGGCTTCTCCCCCTTTAATACGTCATATCTTTGAGGCGATAGTGGCGGCCTGCAACGAAGGAGCACCACCCATGGCTCTCAGTGTCGAGAACCACGACCACCCGGCCGCACCCCTCACCGTCGTGGTGATGGGCGTCTCCGGCGTCGGCAAGACGACCCTGGCCCGCCTCCTGGCCGACCGCCTCGATCTCCCCTACGCCGAGGCGGACGACTTCCACCCGCCGGCCAACATCGCCAAGATGTCCGCCGCCATCCCGCTGGACGACCGGGACCGCGAGCCCTGGCTGCGCGCCATCGGCGCCTGGCTCAAGGAACGCACCGAGGACGGCAGTGGCGGCGTGGTCACCTGCTCGGCGCTGAAGCACGGCTACCGCGACATCCTGCGCGCGGACGCCCCGGGTGCCTTCTTCCTGCACCTCAGCGGCGGTCACGAGCTGGTCGAGGACCGGCTCTCCCACCGCACCGGCCACTTCATGCCGGCGTCGCTGCTCGGCTCCCAGTACGCCGCCCTGGAACCCCTGGGCACGGACGAGCGCGGCGCCGTCCTGGACGTGGGCCCGTCCCCCGAAGAACTCGTCGAGAAGGCCGCGGTGCTGCTGCGGCCCGTCAATGGAGACCTCACGTGAGCGAGCGAAGCGAGCGAGCCATCAGAAGGCGCGTACGGGCGAATGCCCCTGCCGAGCGAAGCGAGGCGGGCGCATGAGTATTGCCCCCACCCTCCTGGCGGCCGCCTCGCCAGCCCTGCCGCACACCAGCAGCAACACCCAGCTGCTGATCGCGGTGCTGGTCAGCATCGGCGCGATCGTGCTGGCGATCACCAAGCTGAAGCTGCACCCCTTCCTCGCCCTCACGATCGGCTCCGGCCTGCTGGCCGCCATCGCGGGCGTCCCCTTCGACAAGCTGCTGAACAGCTTCTCCACGGGCTTCGGCTCCACCGTGGCCAGCGTCGGTCTGCTGATCGGTCTGGGCGCGATGCTCGGCAAGCTGCTCGCGGACTCCGGCGGCGCCAACATCATCGCGGACACCGTGCTGTCTCGGACCGGCAACAAGGCGCTGCCGTGGGCGATGGCCCTGATCGCCGCCGTGCTCGGCCTGCCGCTGTTCTTCGAGGTCGGCGTCGTCCTGCTGATCCCGATCGTGCTGCTGGTCGCCCGCCGCGGCAACGTGCCGCTGGTGCGGGTCGGCATCCCGGCCCTGGCCGGCCTGTCGGTGCTGCACGGTCTGGTTCCCCCGCACCCGGGGCCGCTGGTCGCCATCGACGCGCTGAAGGCCGATCTGGGCATCACCCTGGCGCTCGGCCTGCTGATCGCGATCCCGACCCTGGTCATCGCCGGTCCGCTGTTCGCCCGGGTCGCCGAGCGCTGGGTGGGCCCGCTGGAGATCCCGACCGCCATCGCCTCCGGGGAGGCGGTCAAGCGCGAGCGCACCCCGTCCTTCGGCGTGGTGATGGCGACCATCCTGCTGCCGGTCGTGCTGATGCTCGGCAAGGCGCTGGCCGATGTGGTGATCGACGATCCGAAGGCGATGGGCCAGCGGGTGTTCGACTTCATCGGCTCCCCGCTCATAGCGCTGCTCGCCGCGACCCTGCTCGGCATGCTGACCCTCGGCAGGGCGGCCGGTTTCGACAAGGCCCGGATCTCCGACACCGTCGGCAGGTCGCTCGGCCCGATCGCCGGCATCGTGTTCATCGTCGGTGCGGGCGGCGGCTTCAAGCAGACCCTGATCGACGTGGGTGTCGGCGACATGGTCAGTCACTGGTCGAGCAAGTGGCACATCTCCGCGCTGCTGCTGGGCTGGCTGATCGCGGTGCTGATCCGCCTGGCCACCGGCTCGGCGACGGTCGCCACCATCACCGCGGCCGGCATCGTCTCCCCGCTCGCCGCCACCATGTCCTCGACCCACTCGGCCCTGCTGGTGCTCGCGGTCGGCGCCGGTTCGTTGTTCCTCTCGCACGTCAACGACGCTGGCTTCTGGCTGGTGAAGGAGTACTTCGGGATGAGCGTCGGGCAGACGCTGAAGTCCTGGTCGGTGATGGAGACGGTGATCTCGGTCGTCGCCATCGCCCTGATCATGCCGCTGAGCCTGATCATCTAGTCCGTCAGGCGCGCACGCGAAGGGGCGGCACCCGTACCGTACGGGTGCCGCCCCTTCGGCGTTCCGTCAGTGCCCCAGCAGCCCCGACAGCACCGCCGCCGTCGCCGCCAGCAGCTCCTCGGCCACCGCGCCGCCGGCCGCCGTGCGGGCCAGCAGCCCCTCGCGCGCCGCCAGGATCACCGCCGCCGCCTGCGTGGCACTCGCCCCCGGGGGCACCAGCTCAGGCAGCGCCCGCTCCAGGACGTCCGCCGCCGCCCGCGCCACTGTCCGGTCGTGCGCGGCGACCTGCTCGGCCAGCGCCTCGGACCGGGCCGCGACCAACCGGAACTCCAGGAACAGCAGGATCCACCCGGTCTCCGCGGGCTCGACCCGCAGCAGCGCCTCGGCCAGCAGCCGGGCCCGTTCGTTCGGCGCCAGCGCCTCGCAGGTGGCGGCCAGCTGCTCCAGCTCGGCCATCCGCTTGGCGGCCTGGTCGTCGAAGAGCGCCAGCAGCAGGTCCTCCTTGCTGCCGAAGTTCGAGTAGAAGGCCCCGCGGGTGTAGCCGGCGGCGGCGCAGACGTCCTCGATGCTCGTCCGTGCGAACCCGACGGTGAGGAACAGCTCGCTCGCCGCTGCGAGCAGCCGGGCGCGGGTGTGGACGCGGCGGCGGGGTGGTCGGGGAGCGGCGGCTTCGGCCGGGGGTGGGTTCACAGGAGAAAGATACATGGTGTATTCAGTACGAGTCGTATTCAATATGGCCCGTACTGAACCGGAGGGGACGACCGCCGTGAACCAACCGAACCGACTGCTGATCACCAACGCCCACCTGCTCCACCCCGAGGACGGCACCCGCACCGACCGCGGCTGGCTGGAGGCCGCCGACGGCCGGATCACCGCCACCGGCACGGGCCGCCCGCCCGCCGCCGTCGAGGACGTCCGCGTCCTCGACGCCGGCGGCGGCACCGTCCTGCCCGGCCTGATCGACGCCCACGTCCACCTGCTGGTCACCTCGCTCGACCTGCCCGACGTCGCCAACTGGACCCCGGGCTACGCGACCGTCCGCGCCCTCGGCGAGGCCGAGCGGATGCTGCGCCGCGGCTTCACCACCGTCCGTGACGTCGGCGGCGCTGACTACGGCATGACCCGCGCCCTCGCCGAGGGCCTGGCGCTCGGCCCCCGCCTGCTGCACGGTGGCAAGGCGCTCTCCCAGACCGGCGGCCACGGCGACCTGCGCCCGCTCGGCACCGACTCGATGCCGTGCTGCGAGGCCCGCCCCAACTTCGGCCGGATCGCCGACGGCGTGGACGCCGTGCGCGCCGCCGCCCGGGACGAGTTCCGCAAGGGCGCCCGGCACCTCAAGGTGCTGCTCTCCGGCGGTGTCGCCTCCCCGCACGACGAGATCGCCGCCGTCCAGTACAGCGAGGAGGAGATCCGGGCGGCCGTCGAGGAGGCTGAGAACCACAACCGCTACGTGACCGTGCACGCCTACCACCCGCGCGCGATCGACCGCGCCCTGCGGGCCGGCGTGCGCTGCGTCGAGCACGGCAACCTGCTGGACGACTCGACGATCGCGCTGCTGCTGGAGAAGGACGCCTTCCTCGTCCCCACCCTGGTCGCCTACGAGCAGACCGCCAAGCTCGGCGCCGCCTCGGGCCTGCCGCCGGCCTCCATCGGCAAGCTCGCCGAGGTCCGGGACCAGGGCCTGGCAGCCCTGGAGCGAGCCCACCGCGCGGGCGTCAACCTGGTCTACGGCAGCGACCTGCTCGGCCCGCTGCACCCGGCCCAACTGGAGGAGTTCACCCTGCGCGCCACCGTCCAGCCGACCGTCGACGTACTCCGCTCGGCGACCACCACGGCGGCCCGGCTGCTCGGCATGGCGGGGGAGATCGGCACCCTCGCCCCGGGCGCCCACGCCGACCTGCTGGTCGTCGACGGTGACCCGCTGGCCGACCTCACCGTGCTCACCCGCCCGGACCGGCACCTCAAGCACGTGGTCAAGGCGGGCCTGCCGATCTGACGCAAAACAGCGGGCGGGCGCCCGGGGAAGTCCCGAACGCCCGCCCGCCGTGCGGCAGTTACTTACCAGCGTGCTCCGCGAGGCTGTGCTTACTTGGTTCCACGCTCCGCGAGGCTGTGCTTACTTGGTTCCACGCTCCGCGAGAAAGGCCTCGACCTCGGCCCGGATCTCCGGCGTGTCCAACCCGCGCACCGTCATGGTGGTACGGCGACGCAGCACGTCGTCCGCCGTGTACGCCCACTCGCTGTCCGCCGCGTACGCGACCTGCGCCCAGACGTCCGGACCGTCCTCGTGGATCGGCCGGCCGAGCTCCGGGTTCTCGTCGATCAGGCGGGCGATCTCGAAGGAGAGGGTGCCGTAGTGGCTGGCCAGGTGCTTGGCCACCAGCGGCTCCATCCGCGAGCCCGGCTCACGGTCGATCAGCAGACGGTGCGCCACCGCGTTCGGCGCGCCGACGCCCGGCAGCGGCACGGTCGGGGCGATCGGGGACATGTCCTCGCCGAGGCTGGTGCCGGGTACGTGGGCCAGCTTCTCCAGCACGGTGCGGCCGATGTGACGGTAGGTGGTCCACTTGCCGCCGGAGACCGACAACATGCCGCCGCGGCCCTCGGTGACGACCGTCTCGCGCTTGGCGGCGGCGGTGTCGCCCGGGCCGCCGGGCAGCACGCGCAGGCCGGCGAAGGCGTAGGTGATCAGGTCGCGGTCGAGGTGCTCGTCGCGGATCGCGTGCGCGGCCTCGCCCATGATCTGGTCGATGTCCGCGTCGGTGGCCCGGACGTCCTTCGGGTCGCCGGTGTACTCCTCGTCGGTGGTGCCGAGCAGGACGTGGTCCTCCCACGGGATGGCGAAGGAGACGCGGTACTTGTCGATCGGGATGGTCAGCGCGGCGCGCCACGGGGCACGGCGCTTGACCACGACGTGCGCGCCCTTGGACAGGCGGATCGACGGCGCGGCGCCGGCGTCCTCCATCTTGCGCAGGTGGTCCACCCACGGGCCGGTGGCGTTGAGCACCAGGCGGGCGTTGACGCCGAACTCGGCGCCGTCCAGGCGGTCGCGCACCTCGGCGCCGGTGACCCGGCCGCCGGTGAAGCGCAGGCCGGTGACCTCGGCGTGGTTGAGCACCACGGCGCCGGCGTCGACCGCGGCGCGCACGGTCATCACCGCGACGCGCGAGTCGTTCATCTGGTGGTCGCCGTAGACGGCCACCGAGCGCAGGCCCTCGGTGCGCAGCGCGGGCACCTGCTGGGCGGCGTGCGCGGCGGTGGAGACCCGGCCCATGCCGTCGCGGAAGGCGGACAGCGCCGAGTACAGGAACACGCCGGCGCCGAGCTTGGCGGCGCCGTGCGGGCCGCCCTTGTAGACCGGCACGAAGAAGGTCAGCGGGTTGACCAGGTGCGGGGCCACGTCGGTGGAGAGCGCGCGGCGCTCCTTGTGGTTCTCCGCCACCAGCTTGACCGCGCCGGTCTGCAGGTAGCGCAGGCCGCCGTGGACGAGCTTGGACGAGGCGCTGGAGGTGGCGCCGGCGAAGTCGCCGGAGTCGACCATGGCGACCTTCAGGCCGGCCTGGGACGCGGTCCAGGCGACGGCCGTGCCGAGGATGCCGCCCCCGATCACCAGCAGGTCGTAGGTGGCCTTGCCGAGCAGCTCGCGGGTCTCGGCGCGGGAGGCGGTGCGGCCGGCGGTGCGCTCGGCGCCCAGGGTCGGGATGGTTGCCATGGTGGTTGTGTACGGCGCGCTGGTCGGGCTGCGCCGTTACTCCTCTCGTGTGCGGTGCGGCCCCTGCGGGAGAGGCCGGTCGGCCCGGTGCGGCGGGCCGGCGAAACGCGGTGACACCCGTTGCTTGAACAGCGGGCGGCCGGCCGGGGCGTGGGGCCCCGACCGGCTCATCGGTCAGTTGTTCTCGTCCTCCTCCACCCAGCCCATGGTGCGCTCCACGGCCTTGAGCCACTTCTTGTACTCACGCTCCCGGGTGGCCTCGTCCATGCGCGGGGTCCACTCGGCGGCGCGGTGCCAGTTGGCCCGCAGGGTGTCGAGGTCGTTCCAGAAGCCGACGGCAAGACCCGCCGCGTAGGCGGCGCCGAGGGCGGTGGTCTCGGCCACGTACGGGCGCTCGACCGGGGCGTCCAGGACGTCGGCGATGTTCTGCATGAGCAGGTTGTTGCTGGTCATGCCGCCGTCGACCTTGAGGGCGGTGAGCTCGACCCCGGAGTCCTTCTGCATGGCGTCGACGACCTCGCGGGTCTGCCAGGCGGTGGCCTCCAGGACGGCCCGGGCCAGGTGGCCCTTGGTGACGTACCGGGTCAGACCGGCGATCACACCGCGGGCGTCGGAGCGCCAGTACGGGGCGAACAGGCCGGAGAAGGCCGGGACGAAGTAGGCGCCGCCGTTGTCCTCGACCGTGTTGGCGAGGGTCTCGATCTCGGCGGCGGTGGAGATGATGCCGAGCTGGTCGCGCAGCCACTGGACGAGCGAGCCGGTGACGGCGATCGAGCCCTCCAGGGCGTACACCGGGGCCTGGTCGCCGATCCGGTAGCCGACGGTGGTCAGCAGGCCGTGGTACGAGTTGACGATCTTCTCGCCGGTGTTCAGCAGCAGGAAGGTGCCGGTGCCGTAGGTGGACTTGGCCTCGCCCTCGTCGAAGCAGGTCTGGCCGAAGAGCGCGGCCTGCTGGTCGCCGAGCGCGGAGGCGACCGGGACGCCGGCCAGGTCGCCGACGGCCTCGCCGTAGACCTCGGCGGAGGAGCGGATCTCCGGCAGGACGGCCAGCGGCACGCCCATCGACTCGGCGATGCTCTCGTCCCAGGCCAGCGTCTTCAGGTTCATCAGCATGGTGCGGCTGGCGTTGGTGACGTCGGTGACGTGCTTGCCGCCGTCGACACCGCCGGTGAGGTTCCAGATCACCCAGGTGTCCATGGTGCCGAACAGGATGTCGCCGGCCTCGGCGCGCTCGCGCAGGCCCTCGACGTTGTCCAGCAGCCAGCGGATCTTCGGGCCGGCGAAGTAGCTGGCCAGCGGGAGGCCGGTCTCGCGGCGGAAGCGGTCCTGGCCGACGTTGCGGCCCAGCTCGCGGCAGAGCGCCTCGGTGCGGGTGTCCTGCCACACCAGCGCGTTGTGCACCGGCTCACCGGTGTGCTTGTCCCACAGGACGGTGGTTTCGCGCTGGTTGGTGATGCCGATGGCGCGGATGTCGTCCTTGGTCAGGCCGGCCTTCTCCAGCGCACCGCGGACGACCGACTGCACCCGGGTCCAGATCTCGGCGGCGTCGTGCTCGACGTAGCCGGGCTGCGGGAAGATCTGCCGGTGCTCCTGCTGGTCGACGGCGACGATCCGGCCGTCGGCGCCGAAGATGATGCAGCGGCTGGAGGTGGTGCCCTGGTCGATCGCGGCGATGTAGTTGCCAGTGGAGGTCATGTGGAGGGTCCTCGGCTCAAGTTCGGGGGATTACGGGGTGGGTGGGCCTGACACGTGCTCGGTCAGTCCCCGTGTTCGGCGGGTTCGACTCTGTCCTTGGAACGGGGCCTTTAGAAGAGGGCGTTGTAGACGCCGCCGGCCGCCAGGCCGCCAAGGATCGGGCCGACCACCGGAACCCAGGCGTACGACCAGTCGGAGTCGCCCTTGCCCGGGATCGGCAGGATGGCGTGCATGATGCGCGGGCCGAGGTCACGGGCCGGGTTGATCGCGTAGCCGGTCGGGCCACCGAGAGAGAGGCCGATGCCGACGACGGTGAGCGCGACGATCAGGGTGCCCATGCCCTTGAGGTCGTTGGCGCCGAGGGTGAGGATCGCCATGCAGAGCACGAAGGTGCCGATGACCTCGGTGATCACGTTCTGGATCGGGTTCCGGATCTCGGGCCCGGTCGCGAAGACGCCGAGGGTGGGTTCCTTGTTGGCCTGGAACTGGCCGAGGTAGGTGAGCCAGACGAGCGTGGCGCCGATCATCGCGCCGAGCATCTGGGAGCCGATGTAGAGCGGCACCTGGCTCCAGTCGCCGCTCTTGACCGCGAGCGCGATGGTGACGGCCGGGTTGAGGTGGGCGCCGGACTTGGGACCGGTCATGTAGGCGGCGATGAGGACCGCGAAGCCCCAGCCGAAGGTGATCGCCAGCCAGCCGGCGTTGACGGCCTTCGACTTCTTGAGGGTCACGGCGGCGCACACGCCCCCGCCGAGGAGTATCAGGGCGGCGGTGCCGAGGGTTTCGCCGACGAAGACGTCGCCGTTGGAGAACGCGGACACAAAGACTCCCTTGTCCATATGGCCCGGAGGTGCGGGTGGGGGGGGGGTGGGCCGGTCGATCGCTGTGCGGGTGGGCGCACTGTGGGAGTGATCTTCCCGGCCGTCGTTCGACAATGTCGACCGTCATGCGGAAGCTTCCTACCCGGGTCACCCCCGCGTCAAGGCAGGGTTACGCAGCTGTGACCCTTCCTTCGGGCCGTTCCCCGAAGTTACCCAGCGGAGCGCCCGGAATCAGGACAAAACACCAAGGCGCGGACAGGCCTCCCGCCCGTCCGCGCCTCAGCGTGACGATTCGACTGCTGTGCTCAGAACCTTCCGGCGCCCAGGTCGCGCGAGATCGCCCGCGCCGCGCTGCGCACCGAAGCCACCAGCGAGGGCCTCACGAAGCCGTCCTCGCAGACCCGTTCGACCGGCCCGCTGATGCACACCGCACCCACCGGGTTGCGCCGCCGGTCCTGGATCAGCGCGCCGATCGAGGCCACGCCCTCCCAGGTCTCCTCGATGGAGTCCGCCCAGCCGCGCTCCCGGATCAGCGCGCACTCTTCGTCCAGGTCGCTCGCCCGGGTCAACGTCCGCAGGGTGTACGGCTCATAGGGGCCGTCGCCCAACTCCCCACGCGCGACCGGGTCGTACGCCACCAGCACCTTGCCGAGCGCGGTGCTGTGCAGCGGCTGCATCGAACCGACCTCCAGCACCTGCCGGGTGTCGTCGGGGCGGAACACGTGGTGCACGATCAGCACGCCCTGCTGGTGCAGCACCCCCAGGTACACGGTCTCGCCGGCCGCCCGGGCCAGGTCGTCCGCCCACACCAGCGCCCGCGCCCGCAGCTCGTGCACGTCCAGATAGCTCTGGCCGAGCCGCAGCAACTCGGCGCCCAGCTGGTACTTGCCGCTCTCCGGGTCCTGCTCGACGAACCCCTCCAACTGGAGGGTGCGCAGGATGCCGTGCGCGGTGCCCTTGGCCAGGTCCAGCGCCGTCGCGACCTCGGAAAGCCCCAGGCGGCGCTCGCCGCCGGCCAGCAGGCGCATGATCGCGGCGGCCCGGGAGAGCGACTGGATCGGGCCGGGCATGGATACCTCCGCGCTGACAGGCGGTCGACAATGTCGACCACAGTGGTGACGGGACGAGTCTGCCAGGCCGCCGTCCGTCCGTGCACCTTCCCCCTCGGTAACCCGCACTCGGCCGGGTGTTAACCTCCCGCGCGCCTGGCTCGACTCCTAACCCTCCACGCCACTGATGCGCCCGCCTCGCTCCGCTCGGCAGGGGCATTCGCCCACACGCACCTCTTGATGATTCGCTCGCCGCGCTCGCTCATGCGCCCGCCTCGCTCCGCTCGGCAGGGGCATTCGCCCCCACGCACCTCCGACTGGTTCGCTCGCTCACGACCCCGCGCCGTACCGTCACCTCGGCCGCCAGCGCGGCGATCCCGTCCGGCCCGACCCGGCAGCAGCCGCCGACCAGCCGCGCCCCGTCCGCCAGCCAGCCGACCACCCGGGCCGAGCGGAACGTCGGCTCGCCGCGCCAGCTCCGGTGGTCGGCGTCCCACTCCTCCCCGCTGTTCGGGTACACCACCACCGGCTTGCCGGCCACCCCGGCGGCCAGCGCTACCGCCCGGTCCGCGTCCTGCGGAGTGCAGCAGTTGACGCCCACCGCCAGCACCTCGTCCACCTCCGCGGCCAACGCGAACGCCTCCGCCAGGGGCTGCCCGGCCCTGGTCCGGTCGCCCGCCACGCTGTACGACAGCCAGGCCGGCACCCCCAGCCCGCGCACCAGCTCCAGCAGCGCTCGCGCCTCGTCCGCGTCCGGCACCGTCTCCAGCGCGAGCACGTCCGGCCGGGCCGCGGCCAGCACCTCCAGCCGCGGCCGGTGGAAGGCCACCAGCTCCGCCGTGCTCAGCCCGTACCGGCCCCGGTACTCCGAACCGTCCGCCAGCACCGCCCCGTACGGGCCCACCGAGGCCGCCACCCAGCGCCGCCGCCCGCCCGGCTCGGCCCGCGCGGCCTCGCGGGCCAGCTCCACACTGCTCGCCAGCAGCCGGGCCGCCTCCGTATGACCCACCCCGCGCCGGGCGAAGCCCTCGAAACTCGCCTGGTAGCTTGCCGTGATGGCGACCTCGGCCCCGGCCTCGAAGTACGCCCGGTGCGCCGCCACCACCGCCTCCGGGTCGTCCGCGAGCAGCCGCGCAGACCACAGCTCGTCCGTCAGGTCGTGCCCGGCCGCCGCCAGCTGGTTCGACATCCCGCCGTCCAGGACCAGGGGACCGGCCGCCAGCGCCGCGGCGAAGTCCGACGGGGGAGAAATCGGCATCTCGGTCTCCTCGGGCACGGTCGTTCCTGGTCACAGCCTAGAAGCTGGACGCCCTCACCGACCGGGAAAGCCATTTGCCGCTGGGGAAGGCAGTCGTTACGTTGTGCTCAGACCGAGAACGACAGCACCGGACACCCCGGTGAGCGCGGAGAGCGCGGAGAGTGGAGAGGAGCCCGCGATGGCAGCGGACGAACCGTCCCGCCAGCCCAGCACCGGGCCCGCGGCCGAGCAGGAGTGGCTCGCCGCGTACGACCCGCGCGCCTACGCCCCCATCGCTGTCACCGTCGACGTGGTCGCCCTGACGCTGCGCCGCGGCAACCTCCACGTGCTGCTGGTCGAACGCGGCGCCCCGCCCTACCAGGGCTGCTGGGCGCTGCCCGGCGGCTTCCTGCGCGCGGGGGAGGAGGGCCTGGACGAAGCCGCGGCCCGCGAGCTCGCCGAGGAGACCGGCCTCCAGGGCGCCTCCGAGGCCGAGGCCACGCTCTGCCGCCTGCACCTGGAACAGCTCGGCACCTACGGCGCCCCCGAGCGCGATCCGCGCATGCACGTCGTCTCCGTCGCCTACCTCGCCTTCGCCCCCGACCTGCCCGACCCCCAGGCCGGGACGGACGCCGCGGCCGCCGCCTGGCACCCGGTCGCCGACCTTGACCTGGGCCCGCGGTCCTGCGGTTCCGCCCGAGCCGCCGGTGTGCCCGCCGACACCCACGGGGGTGGCGTCGACGGGCACACCGGCCCCCGCCCGATCACCCTCGCCTTCGACCACGCCCGCATCCTCGCCGACGGCCTCGACCGGGTGCGCGCCAAGCTGGAGTACAGCCCGCTCGCCACCGCCTTCCTGCCGTACGACTTCACCATCCCCGAGCTGCGCGCCGTCTACGAGGCCGTCTGGGACGAGAAGCTCCACCCCGGAAACTTCCACCGCAAGGTCCTCTCCGTCCCCGGCTTCGTCGAGAGCACCGGCTCCACCACCGAACGCGGCGGCGCCCGCGGCGGCCCCCGCGCCCGTACCTACCACGCTGGCGATGCCCGCCAGCTCCACCCCGCCCTGCTCCGCCCCACCCGCGAAGAGCCGCCCGGCGACGCCGCGCCGGGCGACACCGCACCGCGCGGCGGCCGGGCCCACTGACCGCCCGGAACCCGAGGAACGCCGTTGACGAACAGGGCTACGATCCGGCCATGACCACTGACGAAGCGACGCAGACCGTCCACCGGGCCTTCTCCCACTGCCACTTCTGCGGCACCGCCTACCCGCCCGGCACCGACAGCTGGCCCCGCACCTGCCCCGGCTGCACCGAGATCAGCTACCGCAACCCGCTGCCCGTGGCCGTCGCCGTCCTCCCTGTCACCCGCCCCGACGCCGACCCCGCCCTTGTCGTCATCCGCCGCACCATCGAGCCCGGCTACGGCCAACTCGCCTTCCCCGGCGGCTACATGGACTACGGCGAGAGCTGGCAGCAGGCCTGCGTGCGCGAACTGCGCGAGGAGACCGGCATCTCGGCCGACGCCGCCGACGTCACCCTGATCCACATGGCCTCCGACCCCAACGGCCGCTTCGTCATGCTCTGCGGACTGCTCCCCGCCCGCCCGCTCAGCGAGCTCCCGCACTCCCGCCCCACCGACGAGACCGACGGCTGGCAGCTCGCCACCGCCGATACCCCGCTCGTCTGGGACTTCCACAACGGCATCCTCCGCCGCTGGTTCGGTGGCGAGTTCACCCACCGCTAGGCACCCGGGCCACCACCGGCCAACCCTGGCGCAGCGGGCGATCGCATGGCATGGTCTGCACCGACAGCCCAACCGGACGGGTTGGCCACGAGCTCCCCCGTCCCCACCACCGGCCGGGAGACCACCATCGTGAGCACCCCACCGCAGGACCAGCCGCTCTGGCGCCCGAACCCGGCTCGCGCCGCCGCCACCAGCCTGGTGGCCTTCCAGGCCTGGGCCGCCGAACACCACGGCGCCCCGGCCGACGCGCTCGCCCCGGCCGAGGACGACCAGCAGGCAGCTGAGCGCTACGCCGACCTGCACGCCTGGTCCACCGCCGACCTCGACCGCTTCTGGACCGCGGTCACCCAGTGGTTCGACGTCCGCTTCACCCAGGCCCCCGAGGCCGTCCTCGCCGACCCGGCCATGCCCGGCGCCCGTTGGTTCCCCGGAGCCCGCCTCAACTACGCCGAACACGCCCTTCGCGCCGCCGAGGACCCCGCCAACGCCGACCGCCCGGCGATCCTCCACCTCGACGAGACCACCGATCAGCCCGTCGAGCTCACCTGGTCCGAGCTCCGCCGCCAGGTCGGCTCCCTGGCCGCCGCCCTGCGCGCCCGCGGCATCGGCCCCGGCGACCGGGTCAGCGCCTACCTGCCCAACATCCCGCAGGCCGCCGTCGCCCTCCTGGCCACCGCAGCCGTCGGCGCGATCTGGACCAGCTGCGCCCCCGACTTCGGCGCCCGCAGCGTCCTCGACCGCCTCCAGCAGATCGAACCCGCCGTCCTCTTCTCCATCGACGGATACCACTACGGCGGCAAGGACCACGACCGCACCGACGTCGTCGCCGAGCTGCGTCGCGAACTGCCCAGCCTGCGCACCGTCGTGCACGTCCCGCTGCTCGGCGCCCCCGCCCCCGAGGGCGCCCTGCACTGGGACGACCTGGTCGCCGACGACGTCGAGCCGGTCTTCGAACCCGTCCCCTTCGACCACCCGCTCTGGGTGCTCTATTCCTCCGGCACCACCGGCCTGCCCAAGGCCATAGTCCAGAGCCAGGGCGGAATCCTGCTCGAACACCTCAAGCAGGCCGGACTCCACCTCGACCTCGGCCCCCAGGACCGCTTCCTCTGGTACACCTCCACCGGCTGGATGATGTGGAACTTCCTGCTGGCCGGCCTCCTGGTCGGGGCCACGATCGTCACCTACGACGGCAGCCCCGGCCACCCCGACACCGGTGCCCTCTGGTCCGTCGCCGCCCGCACGGGCGCCACCGTCCTCGGCACCTCCGCCGCCTACGTGATCGCCAGCCGCAAGGCCGACCTCCACCCCGGCCGTGACCTGGACCTCTCCTCCGTCCGCTGCATCGGCACCACCGGCTCCCCGCTCCCGCCCGACGGCTTCCGCTGGATCTACGACGAGGTCAAGCAGGACGTCTGGCTCGCCTCCGTCAGCGGCGGCACCGACGTCTGCTCCTGCTTCGTCGGCGGCGTCCCAACCCTCCCGGTGTACCTCGGCGAGATCCAGGCCCCCTGCCTCGGCGCGGCCGTCGAGTCCTGGGACGTCCAGGGCCACCCGCTCACCGACGCCGTCGGCGAACTCGTGGTCACCAAGCCCATCCCGTCCATGCCCACCGGCTTCTGGAACGACCCCGAGGGCACCCGGTACCACGACAGCTACTTTGACGTGTACCCCGGCGTCTGGCGCCACGGCGACTGGATCACCGTCACCTCCCGCGGCACCGTCGTCATCCACGGCCGCTCCGACTCCACCCTCAACCGCCAGGGCGTCCGGATGGGATCCTCGGACATCTACGAGGTCGTCGAGCGCCTCCCCGAGATCGCCGAATCCCTGGTCATCGGCCTGGAGGAGCCCGACGGCGGCTACTGGATGCCGCTGTTCGTCGTCCTCGCGCCCGGCGCCGAACTGGACGACGCGCTGATCGGCCGCATCCGCACCTCGCTGCGCACCGAACTCTCCCCGCGCCACGTCCCCGACGAGGTCATCGCCGTCCGCGGCCTCCCGCACACCCTCACCGGCAAGCGCATCGAGGTCCCGGTCAAGCGGATCCTCTCCGGCACCCCGCTGGAGAAGGCCGTCAACCCCGGCTCCGTCGACAACATCGACCACCTGCGCTTCTTCGAGCAGGTCAGGGCCGACCGCCAGGCCTGACCGGCCCTGAGAAACGCCGAAGGGGCGCTCCCCACCGCCGTGGTGGGGAGCGCCCCTTCTCCTACATGTCCGCTTACTCGCCGGACAGCACCTGCTGCGCCGCGGCCCGCGCCTCCTCCGCGCTGTCCGCAGCCCGGGCCGCCGCGGCGGCGCGACGGCACTGCGCCAGGGCGTACTTGGCCAGCGTGGTCCGCACGTACGGGATCGAGGCCGCGCCCATGGAGAGACTGGTGACACCCAGACCGGTCAGCACCACGGCGAGCAGCGGGTCCGAGGCCGCCTCACCGCAGACGCCGCAGCTCTTGCCCGCCGCCTGCGCCGCGTCGGCGGCCGCGGCGATCAGGTCCAGCAGCGCCGGCTGCCACGGGTCCTGCAGCCGGGCCAGCGCACCGACCTGGCGGTCCGCGGCGAAGGCGTACTGGGCGAGGTCGTTGGTGCCCAGCGACAGGAACTCGACCTCCTGCAGGATCGCCCGGGCCCGCAGCGCGGCCGACGGGATCTCCACCATCGCACCGAACTTGGCGTCCAGCCCGGCCTCCCGACAAGCGGCCGCGAAGTCCTTGGCGTCCTTGCGGTCGGCCACCATCGGGGCCATCACCTCAAGGTGCACCGGCAGGCCCTCGGCCGCCTTGGCGAGCGCCCGCAGCTGGGTGCTCAGCACCTCCGGGTGCTCAAGGAGCGTACGCAGACCGCGTACGCCGAGCGCCGGGTTCGGCTCGTCGGCCGGAGTCAGGAAGTCCAGCGGCTTGTCCGCGCCCGCGTCGAGCACGCGGACCACGACGCGCCCCTCCGGGAAGGCCTCCAGCACCTTGCGGTACGCCTCGACCTGCTTCCCCTCGCTGGGAGCCTTCGCCGAGTCGTCCAGGAAAAGGAACTCGGTACGGAACAGGCCGACGCCCTCGGCGCCGTTCTCCAGCGCGGCCGGCACGTCCGCCGGGCCACCCACGTTGGCCAGCAGCGGCACCCGGTGCCCGTCCGAGGTCTGGCCCGGGCCGGAGGAGGCGGCCAGCGCGGCCTTGCGCTGGGCGGCGACCGCCCGCAGCTCGTCCTGCTTCTCCTGAGAGGGGTCGAGCAGCACGTCGCCCGAGCTGCCGTCCACCGCGACCACGGTGCCCTCGGCGACGTCCGTCGCCCCCGGCATTGCGACCACGGCCGGCACGCCCATCGCCCGCGCCAGGATGGCGCTGTGGCTGGTCGGCCCGCCCTCCTCGGTCACGAAGCCCAGCACGAGGGTCGGGTCCAGCAGTGCGGTGTCGGCCGGCGCCAGGTCCCGCGCGAACAGCACGTACGGCTCGTCGCTGTCCGGCACACCCGGCATCGGCACGCCCAGCAGCCGGGCCACGATGCGGTTGCGCACGTCGTCCAGGTCGGCGACCCGACCGGCCAGGTACTCCCCGGCGGAGGCGAGCAGCGCGCGGTAGGCGGCGAAGGCGTCGTAGACGCCGCGCTCGGCGCTGCTGCCGACGGCGATCCGGCGGGACACGTCGGCCATCAGCTCCGGGTCCTGCGCCATCAGCGCCTGGGCCTCCAACACGGCCTGCGCCTCGCCGCCCGCCAGGTTGCCGCGGGCGATCAGGTCCGCAGCGACCGCCTCGACGGCGGCCTGGGCGCGCGCCTGCTCGCGCGGGGCGTCCTTGGTCGGGATCTGGGTGGCCGGGGGCTCCAGGACCGCCGTGCCCATGTGCCGCACCTGGCCGATCGCGACCCCGTGGCTGACACCCACGCCGCGCAGTGTCTTCTCCATCAGACCTTCTTCCGAGTGGACCACCGGACGCTGACCGGCGGGGAGTTCGATATCTGGGCCCGCGACTGTGAGCCGCACCATACGCTGAGACCCTGTCCTCGGGCAGCGGTCAGGGCTTGGCCGTCATGAGGCATGACCAAGCCAAGCGAGAAGCCCCCGTGTTGGGGGAGGAGTCACCTACCGGTTCTCCACCGGGAGCCAAGACAGGTAGCGCCGGTGGGCTCAGCCCGCGGCATCGCGGTCCGCCGACGGCCTCACAGGTTGCGGGCCCGGCGCCGCCTTTGGCTAGCTCCAGCTGAACAGCTGCTCGCCCGCCTCGGCCTCGCCGCTCTCGCGTACGTCACCCAGCGAGTCGGGAGCGGCCTCCAGCGCCACGATCGGAGAGATCGGCGACTTGCCCGCAGCCTCGACGGCGGCCGGGTCCCACCGGATGACGGCCTGGCCGCGGGTCACCATGTCGCCCTTGTTGACGAGCAGTTCGAAGCCCTCGCCGTTCAGCTGCACGGTGTCGATCCCCAGGTGGGTCAGCACACCGTGCCCGTCCGCGTCCACGACGACGAAGGCGTGCGGGTGCATGGAGACGACGACGCCGTCGACCGGAGCGAACGCCTCGGTGGGCTGGCGGACCGGGTCGATCGCGGTGCCCGGGCCGACCATGGCACCCGAGAACACCGGGTCCGGCACGCCGGCGAGCCCGACGACCTTGCCGGTCAGCGGCGACGTCACAATGGTCATGTTTGTGCCTCCCAAGTGCGCAATAAAGCGAGCTGCCGCAAGGTGCGGCACACGATCAACTAAAGCCTAAATCATGCCAACTTCGGACATCTGCTGACATTCTCGGGCGAAGAACCACGCCCCCGCCCGCCTGCCGGTCGGCGTCTCACTGGCCTGCGACTGGTCTAGTCCTCTTGGTCGATGCGCCGCACTCTACAGGCATCTTGGCGAATCAGGGCCATTGCTGTATATGCTCGCGAGAGCAACAAATCATGCCGCCGTCCGGGCGACCCCCCGGCGCGCCCCGATTCGCGCTCCGACCGCCGACCCGCTATGGTTGGGCAGGTCGCCGCGAGACGGCGGTTAACACCAGATTTCGGATGGAAAAAGCTTCGGTAAACGGAGCGGAAAACATCTGATAGGCTGGAGACACAAAAGAACGAAGCGCCCGGAGGGCCCGCTGGAAGGCGGCCTGAAGGAAGTGTCCGTTCCTTGAGAACTCAACAGCGTGCCAAAAGTCAACGCCAGA